>JBKJNV010000337.1:0-9067 GCA_046593435.1 Roseomonas sp. | reverse complement strand
CATCATCCCGCCCATCCCGGGCCTGGGTGAGGTGCGCTACCTGACCAACGAGACCCTGTTCGATCTGGAAGAAGCGCCGGAGCACCTGGCCATCATCGGCGGCGGCCCGATCGGGCTCGAGATGGCGCAGGCCCATGCCCGGCTGGGCTGCCGGGTGAGCGTGATCGAGGCCGCCCCCTCCATCGCCGGCCGCGAGGACCCCGAGATGGTCGCGGGCCTGCGCGAGGCGCTCGTGCGCGACGGCGTCGCCTTCCATGAGGGCACGCCAGTGGAGCGCGTCGCGCGCGATGGCGCGGGCGTGGCCGTGATGCTGGCCGATGGCCGCCGGGTTGCGGCCTCGCACCTGCTGCTGGCCACTGGCCGCGCGCCAAGGCTTTCCGCACTGGACTTGGTGGTGGGGCAGGTGAGTGCGACGCCGCGCGGCATCACCACCGATGCGGGGCTGCGCAGCGTCTCCAATCCCCGCGTCTTTGCAGCCGGCGACATCGCCGACCCGGTGGGCATCGGCCCGCGCGCCTTCACCCATGTCGCGAGCCAGCACGCCGGGGTGCTCGCGCGGCGGATGCTCTTCAAGCTGCCGGCGAAGCTGGACTACGCCGCGCTGCCGCGCGTCACCTACACGGACCCCGAGATTGCCCAGATCGGGATGACCGAGGCGGAAGCGCGCGCGGCGGGCCATGAGCTCACCGTGCTGCGCTGGCCCTTGGGCGAGAATGACCGCGCGATTGCCGAGGGGATTGAGGGCGGATTGATCAAGCTGGTCGCATCGAAGAAAGGCGTGCTGCTCGGCGCCTCGATCCTGGCACCCGGGGCGGGCGAGATGGCCGGGACCTATGGGCTGATGGTCGGGCGGAAGCTGCCGCTGTCAGCCCTGGCGGGGATGGTGCTGCCCTATCCGACGCTCGCCGAGATGGGCAAGCGCGCGGCAGGGGATTTCTATACGCCCAAGCTGACCAGCCCGCTGGTGAAGCGGGTGGTGGGGTGGTTGAAGTATGTGTAAGTGTCGCATGCTTCTGAAGCCAGCTGAGCAGAAGCACGAGCCGCCATCTGCGGCATTTTCGCTTCCTGTTTGCAACGACAAACATTCGATAAAATAAAGTACCGACGAGCGAGATGCACTCGCTTTGTTGAGCCGGGTGGCACCCGTGGCACAGACCGGCGCCGCACCGGTGGCAAGCGTCGGGCCGTCGCCATTGGCCGTGTTGAGCAGGGCATAGGCGGTGGCGTTCTCGAACTCCGCCACGCGCCGGCCGAGGACGTGATCGAATGAGCGTGTCCGCCTTCTCACTCCAGCGGCGGCAGCGCCCGCAGATAGGCCAGCAGGTCGGTGCGGTCGCGCTCGGACAGCCGCGCCCAACCGTCGGCACGCGTGCTCATGGTGATGTAGAGCCGCCGCCCGTCGCGGCTCGTGGCTTCGGCGACCGCGCGCCAGATCTCCGCATCCGTCCAGGCGCCGATGCCGGCCTCGGGGTGTGCGGTGATGTTGCGTGCCGGCAGCGGCCCCGCCGAGGTCTGGAACACCCGCCCGCCGGCGCCGACGCGCGCGGGGTCGGCGCGGTCGAGCGCGATGCGCGGCGAGTGGCAGTCCATGCAGTGCAGCAGCGACACGGCAAGATACTCGCCGCGCCGCACCGGATCATCGGCCGGCGGCTCGGGCACCGAGGCAACAGGTTGGAAACGCGTCGGCGGCCGGGGGAAGGTGGAGCGTTCCGTCACCGCGTTGCGCACCGGCGGCACGGTGCGCAGATAGGCCCACATGGCCGCGAGGTCACGGTCGGAGATGCCCCGATATGCCTCGACCGGCATAGGGGGGCCGATCAGCGAGCCGTCCGGCCGGCGGCCGTTGCGCATCGCGTCGGCGAATTGCGCGTCGGTCCAGGCGCCGATACCGGTCTCGACGTCGGGTGTGATGTTCGGCGTCACCGCGCGCAGCCCGACATTGGCGAAGACGCGGCCGCCTGCCTGGCGCGCCGCCGGATCGGCGCGGCCATCGAGACGCGGCGTGTCATGACACGACCCGCATTGCATCACCGCCTCCACGAGGTAGCGCCCGCGCTCGATCAGTGTGCCAGCCGCCTCGGTCGCGGCGGCGTCTCGCGATGTCGGGCCGAGACAGAGCGCCGCACCAAGCGCCGCTATCGCGAGACCAAGGCGCAAAGAACCGGGGGGCCGTTGAAACATTGCCGTTTCCTTTCCTGGCTGCCAGTCACAACTGCGACGCGAGGTTAGGGTCGTCGCTCGGGGCTACGCAATTCGAAATCGCTCATCTTCTTGCGGTGTCCGCGCCGATGGCGCGGGCAGCTGGCATCTCTCGGCCGCACTCGACGTACCGCCCGACATCACGCTGCTGCCGCTGCCCGCCAGATGCCCCGAGCTGAACGTGATGGAGAATGTCTGGCAGTTCATGCGCGACAACTGGCTATCCAACCGCGTGTTCACCGACCACGACGACATCGTCGCTCATTGCTGCGATCGCTGGAACAGGCTGACCGACCAACCCTGGCGCATGTCCCTCGGACTGCGCGAATGGGCGCATGGGTCGTGATCAGCAGGCGTTGGTACGAGTCATTCCCCGCAGTTGATCGTGAGATGCCGGAAATCCGCGACCGCTGACTGCGCGGTGCTCGTCACATGGAAGTTGGCTGCGGTGCTGGACGCGATCTGTCGCGCGTTGCGCTGCCATATCCCGTGACGTCCGAACGACCAGATGGCGCGGCTCAGCTGCGACACCAAGAACATCTCCGATTGGCGGCGACATATCCCACGGTGGGCCGAAAACTTCCTGCATCGCGGGATGGATGCTCCTAAGGTCCCCTGGCGCAGCGCACAGCGCACTGCGGTGGGAGAAAACGAGACATGGCTGTCTTAGCTCACAACGAGAAGGCGGGCGCCACCTGGGGATCGGGCGGTGCTGGCTATGACCTCATCAGCGAATCGATCGCGGATTCAATCGAACATGTGCTCAATCGGCTCCACGTCCAGCCGGGGGAACGCGCCCTCGATTTGGCAACCGGCACGGGTTGGACCGCACGGCGGCTGGCGCAGAAGGGCGCGAAGGTCACAGGGACCGACATCGGCGCGGGCGTGATCGAGGCCGCGAAGCAATTCGCCCGGCAAGCCAACCTCGACATCGAGTTCTCGGTAGGGGACGCTGAGCAGACCGGACTTCCCGACGCAGCATTCGACGTCATCACTTCGACCTGCGGGGTGATGTTCGCCACCCGCCCGGAGGCCGTGGCGAAGGAGTTGGCACGGATGTGCCGCGCGGGAGGGCGCATCGGCCTGACGACGTGGCCGCCGACCAGCACGCTCGCAGGGATGTTTCAGATGATGAAGCCGTACATGCCGCCGCCTCCCAGCCCGGCGCCACCTTCGCCTTTCGAGTGGGGTCGGCCCGAGCGGGTAAGCGAACTCCTCGGCGGCGACTTTGACCTCACGTTCGAGACGGGAACGACGGTGCTGCGCATGCCGTCCGCCGAACGCGTCTGGGACGTGTTCAGCAGCGGCTATGGGCCAACCAAAATGCTCTACCAGAACACCGATCGTCGGGATGACCTCCGTCGCGATTTCATCGCCTTCCATGACGCGCACCGGACAGAGCTGGGCGTTGCCATGCCACGCGACTACCTCGTGGTGATCGGTGTGCGGCGCTGAGGCGAAGCCGTGCGAGAGTTGATCTCGCACGGCAGTCCTCGTGCTTGCGGTCGCGCATGCGCGCACAATGGCGCTGACGCCGTGCGGCCGCGGGTTTTATCCGCATCAATTCCAGGGTCTTCGCGCGGCTCCGCAGCTTCGCCTTGAATATCATCGAGGCCAACCGTCGCCGCTCGCTCTCCCAGGACCGCTTGAGTGCCGGCACCACGAGCCTCACCCCGCTCATCAAGCTCCTTTGTCAATCGGCACGCAAACGGGGCTTTGTCGCTCGTTCCGTGCTGGGCTGGCGGTCATACGGGAGCGATGAGAGTGGGCCGGGACTTGGCCACGCCGCCGCCCGAACTGGCGAGGGCCGCAGCATAACCGTCGCCGCGCAGATGCTGACCGTGCGGGTGCCGCTCGCAGCACGGGAGCCTCGGTGCAATCCTGGACGGGCGGAAGCCTGACGGGGTGATACTACTTGGCTGGTGGACCCGTCCCCGGTGGAGTGGGAGGGGCAGCATCCTGCCAGAGCCCTCGGCCCAGTTCGCCCCTGATCGAACCGGATGCGCGTTGCGCGTGGCACATGTAGCGGTGCGCGAGCCAGCCCGGTGATATAACGTCCTCGAAGAGCGACCGCGCCTCTTGCGGCTACATTGACGAGGACAGCGAAGTGACACCCCGAAACGCAATTCTGCAGATTGCAAAGATGGTCAGTCAGGACATGGCCCGGGGCGCGCCAAGCCGCGGAGCCTTGGATGCCGGTCCGATGCTGGCTCAAGCTGGTGCCACGCCAGATCTCGTCGCCTGCCTGGTCTCCGAGGCCACCAAGAAGCGGCCGTCAGATCAAATCGTCGAAGCCTGCTGCTTCCTGCTCGAATCGGCCCTCACCGATTTGCGGATCGCCAGCAATGGCGGGGACGCCAAGGCGCGCGCAGGTCTTGCGGAGGCCTGCCGAGCGGTGGAGACGGCGGTCACAGCCACCAGCCTTGCTCCGCAAGTGCTCATGCTGATCGCGCGGGCTTTTGCGCAGGCCGGGCTCGACCCTGGGCCGGCGCTGAAGGAGGCAATGATCGCGGAGATGGATGCAAGGTTCTCCCACGACCCAACCCCGCCGGGGCGTGGCGACTTGGCGGAACAGTTCGCGCCGCTCGCCGAGGCGCTTGGTCAGGACCCCTTCGCGATCTATTCGGAGATGTCCGCCACGGGTGCGGCATTTCCGCCCGAGCATCGCGCGGCGATGGCTGCGGAACTTGCCACATCAACCATCCCCGCTGTGCGCGACGCAGCCCTCGGCTTCCTGCTCGATGCCGATGCCGCGCCAGGGGTGGCGGTGCTGGAGGCGCTGGTCGCGCAGGCGCGCAGCCGCCCTGCGCCGAGCCGCCTGGTCGAACGACTCATCAGCCTGCGCCCGTGGTTGCCGTCGGCGCGCCAAGCCAAGCTGGACGCCGCAATCCGCGCGCTTCGCGCCAACGCGGCCGCCCCCGTGCCGGCGCCACGGATGGAGGTCACGAAGCTGCTCGCATCCTTGTGCGACGGAGCTGGCGCGCAAAGCCTGTTCGCCTTGCTCAAGACCGGCCGTCGTTTCGTCCTGGCCTCCGTGCTCATCAAGGCGGATGCGGGCGTGGCGGATGCCTGGGTCGGCGACGCCATGACGAAGCGCGAAGCCGACGGCATCATCGCCCAGATCACCGGCGCGACCGAGGCGGTCACGGTGCCGATCAGTTTCGTCCAGGCCCGTCTTGCCGACGCATTGGCGATCAATCTTTCGCAGCGAACCCCGCCGCCGTTTGGCCTGCTGCACGTTACCGAGGCGATTGGGCTGGGCCTGCTGCAGCCGGCCGAGATCTCGCCGATGGCGCTGACAGCCCAGCTGCTCGATGGCCTGCCACCCGACCAGACCGGACCCGATGCGACGCGCGCCGCACATGCCGACGCAGCGGAGTGGCCCGAGCGGTTCGAGACCCTAGGCTCCTGGTTCGAGGCCGGAGAGGCGGTAGACGCGCTGCTACGGCCCATCCCATCGCGCCGCAAGCGGATCGAGGCAGTGCTGGCGCGGCATCTGCCGGGCCGCCGCCTGTTCTGGGCCGAGCGCTGCGCCTGGATGGCCGCGACGCTGAAGGACAGCGCCACCGACGACAGCGAGGAATGGCGCAACTTCGCCCTCGTCGCCCGCGACCTCGTCAGCGAAGAACTCCAGTCCGACATCCCCTTGTTCGACTTCATCGCCAAGACAACGGTCGATATCTTCGCCGCGAGCACGCCCAGGCGGCTGCAAACCGGGCGGAGGGAGCGCTGAAGCTGGACGGGCTGGCCAGCCTGGCCCGGGACCTGGCGGCGCCGACAACGCGCGGCAGACGGCGGTATGTGCTGCTGCGGGGCTGTGACTGGTTCAGCCGTTAGGGGAAGCCGGCACAAGAGTTACTGCCGCTTGGCTTAACCGCCGGAAAATTACGATGTTCCGCCGGCCAGGAAGCCAGCCATAGAGAAAAATCTGCGCTGGGTGCCACAGCGCAACCCAGCCGATGATGATGAGGCTCTCGCTCAGGAGCGTGGCAACGCGGCCTTCGCCGAGAAGCAGCGGCGCCTGCACGGCAGCCAGCAGCGCAAGTGCGAGGAACGCTACGCCGATGACGAGGGCGGCACGGCCCTCACGGAATAACTCCGCGAGGGCCCGGCGCTCCGTCTCGACGCGGCGCGCGAAATGCTGCTGCACCGCGTCCGGGATTTCCATTGCAGCGGCCGACGTCAGTTCGGCCCCGGGAAGGCTGATCCGAATGGCGAGTTGCACCGCGCCAGGCAGTGCCCGCGCCTGGGCGAGAATATAGTTTTCTGCCACGGAATCGAGGTCACCTTCGCGGAAAGGAGACGGATCCAGCGTGTGGAAAACCTGCGCCGCGCGATTTAGCCGCAACTCAATGACGGCCGGGTCTGGTCGCATGGGCGAGCCCTCCGGGGCGCAGTCGTCGACAGACAATTCTGCCCAAAGCTATGCCGCCTATTCCGCGCCCCGCTCTTTGGACATTCGACTAGACTATGCGGCGCACGATGCTCGTGTCGACCCAAGTGGCACAGGCGTCAATCGAAGGTGCGGTTGGGTTCGCGAGCACGCGCCGGGTGCGGTTCCTGCTCACCGCGCTGCTCCCCGTTGGTGCCCAAAGCTCGTCGTCCCTTCTGGCGTCTGCCCCTGTCCCCGCATCATCCGATTCCAAAAGTATCATCATCGCAGGAACATCAGCGCCACCCGCACGCAGCAATGCCGCGAGGTCGCCGACCAGCTTTCTCCGCAGAGCAGCTTTATCCTCAAGATCGGGGTGCACCTCGGCAAGCAACGTCGGATGCGATCCTGCTCGACCTGCTGATCGTGCGCGCGATGGGTCGCGCCGATTCTGTTTATCGTGCCTGACGGGGACACCTCACGCTTGCAAAGGCTATGCCTTGGTAATACCAATTTGGTATGACCAATCTGGATTCCAGTCGGGGCTCATCCTCTCACGATCGTGGCGACCTCATCGGCCGCTTGCTGCCCTTCATCGCCCATCGCCGCCTTGAGGCTGGAGATCGCCTCCCCTCCGAACGCGAGCTGGCCGAACGCTTCGCCGTCGGCCGCGGCGCCGTGCGCGAGGCGCTCGCGGTGCTCGAGGCGCTGCGCATCGTCGAACGCCGGCCCAATTCCGGCATCTACCTCTGCGCCGTGGCGCGCCAGGGCTCAATCGAGGCCATGGTACTGCAGGCCGAGCTCGGCGTGCCGCTGGCCGAGGCGGAGGTGCGCGAAGTCGTCGAACTGCGCCGTATCATGGAAATACAGGCCGTGCGGCTCGCCGCCGAGCGCCGCCACGATGATGACCTTGCCCGCATCGACTCGGTGCTGGCCGAGGGTGCGCAGGCCATCGCCGCGGGCGAGAACCTCGCCGACAATGACGCGGCCTTCCATCTCGCGATGGTCGAGGCGACCGGGAACCACGTGTTCCTGCGCGTGGTCAACGCCTTCTACCTGATGTCGCGCAACCGCCGCCGCGCCTATTTCGACGACGGCACCCGCGCGCGGCTTTCCCACTCCCAGCACGTCGCCATGCGCGACGCGGTGGCCGCCGGGGACCCTGACCGTGCTGAGGCGGCGATGGGCGGCCATCTGCGCGGTGTTGAGGGCTACTGGCTGGAATTGCTGAAGCGCCGACCGCGCGACGCCTGATTTTTCGATTTCCAGGGAATGACAAGAAAAATGAAAGTCACCGACGTCATCTGCCACGTGCTGCAGTCCAAGGTGGAGCAGCCCTTCATCTCCGCGCGTGGCTGGCTCTACACGACACGGGCCTCCTGCATCGTCGAGATTCTGACCGATGAGGGCATCACCGGCTGGGGCGAATGCTACGGCCCGGCGGCGGTGAACAAGACCATCATCGAGACGCAATACCGCAACCGCGTGATCGGCCGCGACCCCTTCGATGTCGAGGTGGTGTGGGAGGACCTCTACAACCGGATCAAGGATTACGGCCTGACCGGGATGACCATCGCCGCCTTGTCGGGCATCGACATTGCGCTGTGGGACATCATCGGCCGGGCGGTGAACAAGCCTATCCACAAGCTGATCGGTGGCGCCCACCGCACCGAGGTCACGGCCTATGCCACGGGCTTGTATTTCATCGACATGGACCGCCTGGTCGAGGAAGCCGTCGAGGAAGCGCAAAAATACGTCGAGCAGGGTTTTCAGGCGATCAAGATGAAGATCGGCCTGGGCGATCCGAAGCTCGACTTGCGCCGCGTTGCCGCGGTGCGCGAGGCCATTGGGCCCGACGTGAAGCTTGCCGTCGATGCGAACCACTGCTTCACCGTCCCGCAGGCGATCCGCCTGGGCCGCGCGATGGAGCCGCTGGATCTGCTGTGGTTCGAGGAGCCGATCAGCCCCGAGGATCATGACGGCTATGTCGAAGTCACGCGCGCACTCGACATGGCTGTCGCCGGTGGCGAGAACGACTTCACGCGCTGGGGCTTCCGCGACGTCATCGCGCGCAAGGCGATGGATATCGTGCAGCCCGATGTCTGCGCCGCGGGCGGCATCAGCGAATGCCGCAAGATCGCGGCCATGGCCTCGGCGCATGGTGTGGAATGCGTGCCCCACGCCTGGGGTTCGGCCATTGGCCTAGCGGCGACGGTGCAGTTCATCGCGGCGCTGCCCGACACCCCGCCGGCGTTCCGCCCGATGCCACCAATGCTGGAATTCGAGCAGACGCCGAACCCGCTGCGCGACCACCTCGCGCGCGACCCCATCGTGCAGCACCGCGGCATCGTCCGCGTGCCCGATGGCCCGGGCTTGGGGATCGAGGTCGATCGCGCCGTGCTCGCGCAATACAAGGTCGCCTGAGATGCTGGTGGCGCTGACCGACCCGATCGATCCCGCCGGCGAGGCGCTGCTGCGCGCCGCCGGCCATGACGT
>JBKJNV010000606.1:0-3725 GCA_046593435.1 Roseomonas sp. | reverse complement strand
GGTCATCGGCTGGCTTGTGCCCGCCGGTCGCCGTTTCTGATACAGGGGCCGGCAGGGCATGGGCATTTCGGTCACCGACCTCAGCAAGCACTACGGCAAGGTCGCCGCCATCGAGGGCGTGTCCTTCGAAATCGCGGATGGCGAATTCGTCTCGCTTCTGGGGCCATCGGGCTGCGGCAAGACCACGACGCTGCGCTGCATCGCGGGGTTGGAGGATGCGACGGGCGGACGAATTTCCATCGGCGGGCGGCTGGTCTCGGCACCCGCGGAAGGGTTGCTGGTGCCCGCGCATGAACGCCAGATCGGCATGGTGTTCCAATCCTATGCCGTCTGGCCGCACATGACGGTCGAACAGAACGTGGCCTTCCCCCTGACCGTGCGCGGCGTGCCCGCCGCAGCCGCGGCGAGCGAAGTGGCCGAGGCGCTCCGCACCGTCGGGCTGGACCACCTGGCGGCGCGGCATCCCTCGCAGCTCTCGGGCGGGCAGCAACAGCGCGTCGCACTCGCGCGCGCGATTGTCGGCAAGCCGTCGGTGCTGCTGTTCGACGAGCCGCTCTCCAACCTCGATGCGAAGCTGCGCGAGGGAATGCGCGGCGAAATCCACCGCCTGCAACGCCGCCTCGGCATCGCGGCCGTCTATGTCACGCATGACCGCGAGGAGGCGCTGTCGATGTCCGACCGGGTGATCGTGATGCAGCAGGGCCGCATCGAGCAGTCTGGCGCGCCGCGCGATCTCTACCGCCGCCCACAAAGCCGCTTTGTCGCGGATTTCGTGGGCAAGGTCGGCTTCCTTTCCCTCACACGCGGCGACGGCACCTGGGTCACGGGCGATGGCACGCGCATCGTCGCGGCATCCGAGGATCAGCCCGGCCCCACCGCGCTTGCCGCCGTGCGGCCCGAGAATGTGCGGGTGCTGCCGCGGGGCAGCCACGGCCAGGAGGCCAACCTGCTGGCCGGCCGGATCGTCGAGGTCCAATACCTCGGTCCCTTCACAGAGTATCTCGTGGAGGTCGCCGGCGGCACGCTGCGCGGCTACGCCCAGGCCGACCTCCTGGCCGGCGAGGATGTGACGCTCGCGATCGCGCCGGAGCATCTCGTGCTGCTGCCATCAGAGTGATTCGATTGCGGCGCAGGGAAACGGAGGCACGTCCATGATGGTTCATTGTGTTGTTGCGCTGGTCCTTCTGGCCGCCACGGCGTTGCCGGCGACGGCGCAGATCGACCCCCGGCGACCCATCCGCCTGATCGTGGGCTTCGGATCGGGCAGCGTGCTCGAAGTCGGTGCGCGCGCGATCGCGGATGGGCTGCAGCAGCGGCTGGGCAGCCCGATCGTGGTCGAGAACCGACCCGGCGGCGGCGGCATCCTGGCCAACGAGCTGGTCGCCCGCGCGGCGCCCGATGGCCATACGCTGGTGATGGGCGGCCTCGGGTCGCATGCCGTGCTGCCGGCCATCCGCCGGCGCCTTCCCTTTGACATGGAAACCGATTTCACGCCGATTGCCCGCTATGGCGAATTTCCGCTGGTGCTGATGGTCGCCAATGGGTCCTCCATCCGGACGGTGCAGGACCTGGTTCAGCAGGCACGGGCACGGCCGGGCCAGTTGAACTTCGGCACCAGCGGGGTGGGGACATCGCCGCATCTGACGGCCGAGCTACTGCGAATGCGCACGGGGATCGACATGGTCCACGTACCCTATCGGGGCACGGCCGGAACATCGACCGCGCTGATCGCCGGTGAGGTGCAATTGACGCTCGATGCGCTACCGGCCGTGGCGGGCTTGATCCAGCAGGGCGCGTTGCGTGGCCTCGCGGTAACCTCGGCCGCGCGTTCCCCCGACGTCCCGCAGGTTCCGACCCTGGTCGAGCAAGGCTTGCCCGACCTTATCGTGACAAGCTGGATCGGCGTCTTTGGCCCGGCGGGGATGTCGCCGGCCGTAGTCGATCAACTCTCACGCGCGTTTCTCGAAGCCGCGGCGGCACCGGATGGGGCTGCGCGCCTACGGGCCATCGGGGCTACGCCGTTGGCCGAGAACGCATCCCAGTTCGGCAGCGCCTGGCGCGGTGAGATCGCACGCTGGCGCGAGGTGGTGCGCACCGCGAATGTTCAGCAGGAGGATTAGGGCGTGAACGAGGTCCGGCTGCTCTCGACCAGCGCCATCCTTGGCTATGGCTTTCCCGAGGAATCGCTGAAGGCCGGCATGGCCCGAAGCCCGCACATGATCGGCGTGGATGGCGGCAGCGTCGATCCGGGCCCCTATTACCTGGGTGCCGGCAAGCCCTTCTGCTCCATCATGGCCATCCGGCGCGACCTGCGCCTGATGCTGCGCGCCGCCATCGGCGCCGGCGTGCCCATGGTGATCGGCTCATGCGGCGGCAGCGGCGGGACACCCCACCTCGCGCTGACAGCCGAGCTTGTGCGGGAGATCGCGCGGGAGGAAGGGCTGCACTTCCGCATGGCGTTGATCGAAGCCGAACCGTCGCGCGAGGATCTGATCGCTCGCGCGGCCGCGGGCCGCATCCACCCGCTCGGCGGCCTGCCGGATCTGAGCGAAGCCACATTGCGCGGTGCGGCGCGCATCGTCGCGATGATGGGCCCCGAACCCTTCATCGAGGCGCTGGACAATGGCGCCCAGGTCATTCTTGCCGGCCGCGCGAGCGACCCGGCACCCTGGGCCGCGGCCTGCATTCGCGCGGGCCTGTCACCCGCGCCTGGCTGGTACGCCGGCAAGATGCTGGAATGCGGCGCGACGCCGTCCATTCCCAAGGGCCATGACTGCCTGCTGGTCACGGTGCGCGAGGATCATGTGGATTGTGAGCCGATGAACCCCATCCGCCGCTGCACGCCGCTCTCTATCGCCAACCACAGCCTGCACGAGAACTCCAGCCCCATCCATCACGTCGAACCGGGCGGGATGCTCGACACCAGCGATTGCCGCTTCGACGCGCTGAGCGACCGCGCGGTGCGGATCTCAGGCATGCGCTGGACCCCGGCAGCACAGTACACGGTCAAACTGGAAGGCGTGGCGCTGGCCGGCTATCGCGCGCTGTGCATCGCGGGCACGCGCGACCCGATGCTGATCGCGCGCATCGGCACCTTCATCGCCGAGGTGCGCGACATCGTGCGCGACAAGGCCGCGGCTTTCGGCGCCGATCCCGGCCGCTACACCTTGACCATACGGCGATACGGCCAGGACGGCGTGATGGGCGCGCGCGAGCCACTGCGCGAGGCGACGCCGCATGAGCTTGGCATCGTGATCGAGGTTGTGGCTGACACGCAGGAAATCGCGATGGCGGTGCTCGGCATCGCGCGCACGAACATGCTGCACACCGATTTCCCCGGCCGCCTGTGCCGGGAGGGCAACATGGCCTTCCCCTTTTCGCCATCGGACATCGACGCCGGCGAGGTCTATCGCTTCTGCGTGCATCACGTGGCCGAGGTGGATGATCCGCGCGCCTTCTTCCCCATCACCTACGAGGCCGTCTGATGGCGCTCATTCGCGATATCGCCCGTGTGTGCAAAAGCAAGAACGCCGGCCCCTTCGCCTTAACCGTGGATGTCGTGTTCGACGACCCGGCGCTGTATCGCCGCGTCAAGGCAAGCGGGGTGCTGAACCCTGCGCTCTTCGCTCGGCTCTACGCGGTCGCGGAGGAAGATGTGCTGTTCACTCCCTATGACGCGGCCTGCGCCTTCAAGGCGACCTTCCCGCGCCTGCTGCCCTCGGGCG
>JBKJNV010000191.1:0-6452 GCA_046593435.1 Roseomonas sp. | reverse complement strand
CAGATCCCGTTCAACGCGGGTGCCACCTATTTCGAACTGGACCGTGGCTCTCCGCACTGGGCGCAGATGCAGAATTCCGGCGCCTTCGCGATCCATGTCTCCGGTGAATTTCCTGGGCTTCAAATCGAACTTTGGGCGATACGCGGATGAGCGATAACCCCTTTTCCGAACCCAACGATAGCGACAAGACCGTGGTGCGAGGTCCCGCCGGCCCGCGCCCGGCCGGCCCCGCGCCCGCGGGTCCACGGCCGGCCGCGCCGCCACCGTTCCAAGGCGGCGGCGGCGGTATGCCCGGTGGGGCCGGCGCGGCGCCCGCAGGGCGCGGCGGCGACTCCGCACCACGCCTCGCCGGTGAGGCCGAGGCGGTCCCGAAGGTCGGCATCGGTCCCCTCGCGGCCGCGGCGGCACCGCTGCTCGACCTGCTGGCGCGCGTGGCCCAGGCAGGAATGGCGAGCCAGCCCAACGCCGATGACCTGCGCGAACGCGCCGTTCGCGCGCTGCGCCAGTTCGAGGTCGATGCCCAGCAGGCCGGCATCAGCGCCGAGCAACTGCGCGCCGGCCACTATTTGGTCTGCGCCAGCCTCGATGACGTGGTGCTCGCGCAGCAATGGGGCATCCAGTCCAACTGGTCCACGCGCTCCCTCGTCTCGACCTTCCATCAGGAAGTGAAGTCGGGCGACCGCTTCTTCGACGTGATGGCGGGGATGCAGAAGGAACCCGGCCGCTGGCTGCACGCGATGGAGGTGGCCTACCTGTGCCTCTCGCTGGGCTTCCAGGGCCGCTACCGCCTCTCGCCGCGCGGCGCCTCCGAGCTCGATCGCATCCGTGAGGGCCTGTACCAGCTGCTGGTGCAGCTGCGCGGCCAGTTCGAACGTGAGCTGTCGCCGCGCTGGAAGGGCGAGGATGCGCCGCATCGCGGCCCCGGGCGCGGCGTCCCGGCCTGGGTCGCGGCTTGCTTCGCGCTGCTCTGCCTGGGTGGGGGATGGTATTGGCTGAGCAATTCGCTCGCCGATGCCTCCGATGACCTTTATGGCCGCCTGGCGCGGCTGCCGCCTGGCCGCATGCCCGAGATCGAGCGCAGCGCGCCGCCGCGGCCGCCAGCACCGCCGCCGCCCGCGCCCAACGTTGTGGTACGGCAATCCCCGCTTGAGCGGTTCCGCGAATTCCTCAAGCCTGAGATCGATGCCAGGCTCGTCACCGTGTTCGGCGACACGCGCAGTGTGACCGTGCGCATCAACAGCCGCGGGATGTTCCCGTCCGGCTCGGCGACGCTGGAGCCGCGCTTCAACAACCTGATGCAGCGCATCGGCGAAGCCCTGCGCACGGAGCCCGGCCGGGTGCAGGTCATCGGCCATTCCGACAACCAGCCGATCCGCACCGCGCGGTTCCCGTCGAATTTCGAACTGTCGCGCGCGCGTGCCGATTCCACCATGGCGCAGGTCGCCGCCGTCACCGGCGACCTGCGTCGCTTTTCCGCGGAAGGCAAGGCCGATGCCGATCCGCTGGAGCCGAACACGACCGCGGAGGGCCGCGAGGCCAATCGCCGCATCGAGGTCGTGCTGTTCTGGGGCGTGAACTGACATGGAAATCTTCCGCCCCTTCCTGACCGGTCGCGCCCTGATCGCCCTGATGGGCGTGGGCATGGTGCTGCCGATCATCTACCTGTTCTCCCCGCTGATCGTGATCGGCGGCTTCCGCCCCTTCGAGAGCGAAATGGCGCGGCTGGCGACCTGCGCCATCATCTTCCTGCTCGCCCTGATCATCGTTTGGATCCTGGAGCGGCGCCGGCGCAAGCGCGACTTCAACCTGATGCAGGGTGCGGCCGAAGCCGATGCGGGGGCCGACCAGGCCGCCGAGGAAGAGGCCGAGCTGCGCGACAAGCTCACCAACGCCATGGCGGCGCTGCGCAAGGCCAAGGGCGGTAAGGGCGGCTTCCTTTATGACCAGCCCTGGTACGTGATCATCGGCCCGCCGGGGTCGGGCAAGACCACCGCGCTGGCCAATTCGGGGCTCGAATTTCCGCTCGCGGATGGCGGCAAGCTGCAAGGCGTGGGTGGGACGCGGCTGTGCGAATGGTGGCTGACCGATCGCGCGGTGCTGATCGATACCGCGGGGCGCTACACCACGCAGGATTCTGACGCCTCGGCCGACAAGGCCGGGTGGGAGCGTTTCCTCGGCCTGCTCAAGAAGAACCGGCCCAAGCAGCCGCTGAACGGCGTTCTGGTGGCCTTCGGGATGGACATGATCGCGCGGCTTGGTCCCGCCGAGCGCGAGCAGCATGCCCGCGCGGTGCGCCGGCGCATCAAGGAGCTGGAGGAAAATCTCGGCCAGCGGCTGCCGGTCTATGTGCTGATCAGCAAGTCCGACCTGCTCCCCGGCTTCGTCGAGTTCTTCGATGATCTCGACAAGGGCGGGCGCGAGCAGGTCTGGGGTGCGACCTTCCCCGCCGGCAAGTCTGCCGAGGGTGCGGTCGGCCTGTTCGCCGCTGAATTTCAGGCGCTGCTCACGCGCCTGCAGGATCGCGTGGTGGAGCGGCTGCAACAGGAGCGCGGGCCGCAGCAGCGCGCCGCACTCGCGGGGTTTCCGGCGCAGTTCGCCGCCCTCGAAGGCCCGCTGGGTGCGTTCCTCCAGGCCGGCTTCGCGGGCACGCGGCTGGAGCCCGCGCCCTTCCTACGCGGCTTCTACTTCACCTCCGGCACGCAGGAGGGCTCGCCGCTGGATCGGCTAGCGGGTGCGATCAGCCGCAATTTCGGGCTCGATGCGCGGCGCCCGGCCGCGGTCATGGGGCAAAAGGGGCGCGCCTATTTCCTTGGCCGACTGCTCAAGGATGTGGTGTTCAACGAGGCGCGGCTGGCCGCGCGCAACCGCGGGCTTGAGAAGCGGAACCGCGTTGTCGGTGCGGTGTCTTGGTCGCTCGCGTTGCTGCTGATCCTTGGTGGCGGCTTCTTCGGCTACACCGCCTGGAGCGCGGAGCAGACCCGCACGGCCAAGCTCTCGGAACAGTTGACCAAGGCGGAGCAGGCGACGCAGGGCGTGCCCTTCGACCGCATCACGGATGCCGAATTCCAGCGCATCCTGCCCTTCATGAGTGCCGCGCGCGACCTGCCGCCAGCCGCGCATGGGGACGGGGCCTGGTTCGGCCTGAGCCAGGAGGCGAAGCTGGTCGCGGGGGCGGAGACCGCCTATCGCCGTGCGCTCGAGCGCAGCTTCCTCCCGCGCATTCTCGCGCGGCTGGAACTGCAGATCCGCGGCGGCTTCCAGCGGCCCGACTTCCTGTATGAGGCGACGCGCGTCTACCTGATGGTCGGCGGCGAAGGTCCGATGGACAAGGAACTGATCAAGCAGTGGTTCCAGGTCGAATGGGCGCGCGCCCATCCGGGCGCGATCGGGGAGCCGACGCGTGTTGCCCTCGCGCAGCATCTCGATGCGATGCTGAACCTGCCGAACATGCAGGTCTATCCGCTCGACGGCGCGCTGGTGGATGAGGCGCGGCGCATCTTCTCGCGCCTGCCGCTGGCCGAGCGCATCTACTCGCGCATGCGCACGGTGGCGGCGAACATCCCGCCCTGGCGGCCTTCGGATGCCGCCGGTGCGGCGGGGCAGCGCTTCTTCACCCGCGCCTCTGGCCGTCCGCTCACTGAGGGCATCGCCGGGCTCTACACCGTCAACGGCTTCTACCGCGCGATGCTGCCGGCGCTGGGCGATGCGATCCGCACCGGCGCGCAGGAAAGCTGGGTGCTCGGCCCGGCGGCCGCGACGCAGCGGGCGGAGGACCTGCCCCAGCTTGAGGTACAGGTTCTGACCATCTACGCGAACGAGTACGCCTCGGTCTGGCAGCAGATGCTCGATGATCTGGCGCTGCCGGGCTTCAACAGCCTGCAGAATGCGGCGGAGGGTCTCAACATCCTCGGCGCGCCGAATTCGCCGCTGCGCGACATGCTGCGTTCCATCGCGCGCGAGCTCTCGGTTGGCACGCCGCCTGAGGGCGTGACGCCGCCGGCACCGACCGGTTCGGCCGCGCGCGTCGCGGCCGCGCAGGGCGGCCCGCCGGAGCCCAAGGCCTCCGACCCGGTCGCGCGTGTGGTCGAGACCCGGTTCGAAGCGCTGCGGGCTTCGGCCGGACAGCCGCTCGAGGGCGTCCTGACCATCATCAACGACCTCTATGTGCAGGTCGCGCGCCTTGCCACGGCGCCCCCGGGCACGGTGCTGCCGCCACCCATCGGCCTGGACCCCGGGCAGCGCCTTTCGGCCGAGGCGGCACGCGCGCCGCAGCCGCTGGGCCGCTGGCTCGCCGGGCTTTCCACCCAGACATCCACGGCACGCACCGGCGGGGCGCGTGCCGCCATCGCCGGCGCGGCCGCCGCGGCTGGCGGCCTGCTGCCGAGCTGCCGCGCCATGGAAGGGCGCTTCCCCTTCCGTGTCGATGGTCCCGAGATGCCGGTGGATGATTTCACCCGCTTCTTCGGACCCGCCGGCGTGCTGGACCAGTTCTTCACCCAGCAGGTGCGGCAATACGTTGATACTACCCAGGCGGTTTGGCGCCCGGTGGCGGCCGCCGGCCTTGCGCCGCCGATCACCTCGGCCGATGTGCAGGCGTTCCAGCGCGCGGCGAATATCCGGGATGCCTTCTTCCCCGGCGTCGCTGCGGCTGGGCTGCGCTTCGAGATCGTCGCCCAGGGCATGGACCCGGGGGCGGCGGGCGCGGTGCTGGAGGCCGAAGGGCTGCGCACCGAGATCCGGCGCGACGGGCCTTCCCGCCCGCTGCCGCTATCCTGGCCGTCGCGGACCAACACCACGCTCACCTTCGAGCCGGCGTCCACGGCAGGGACGCTGAACTTCGATGGTGGCTGGTCGGCGCTGCGCCTGATCCTGCGCCGACAATCCACGCTGCAGGCGACGAACGATCCGACGCGCTTGCGGGTGAATGTCCAGCATGGCGACCGGAGCATTGTCTTCGAATTGCGTGCGGGCAGCTCGAAGCATCCCTTCGGGCTACGCGACCTGGCGGATTTCCGATGCCCGACGCTCAGCCCGAACTGAGCGGCGCGCCGCTCGCGCTCGGCATCTATGGAAAGATGCCGGCGCATGGGGATTTCGTGCGCCGCGGCCTGCCGAGCAGCTTCGTGACACCCTGGGACGCCTGGCTTTCAGCTGGCGTGGCAGCGGCGCGCGACCAGCTGGAGGAGGGTTTTGCGGCTGTCTGGGATGAGGCGCCGGCCTGGCGATTCTCCCTGCCCGCCGGCGTCTGCGGGCCGGATGCGGTCGTGGGCGTCATGCTGCCCTCCGAGGATACGGTGGGGCGGCGCTTTCCCTTGACCGCAGCGGCCCTGCTTCCCCCCGGCGTGATCCCCGAGGAAGCCTGGTTTGCCCGGCTGGAGGCGGCGGTACGCGCCGCGCGCCAGGGTGCGATCGATGCGGACGGGATGATCAGGGCCATGCAATCGGAGCCGGAGCCGGAGCCCAGTGCCGCCGCGACGGGTGACGTACTGGGCATGTTGGGTGGCGGCATGGCGGGCATGGCCCTCGGGCACTCGGGCGCGCTCGCCGCCCCGGTGCCTGCGGTGAGCGATGCCGGCCAGTGGCGCGCGCTCCCTGATCCTATGGATGGGCCAGCCGAAACCGAGGTGCTCGCCCCAGCCGCTGACATGTGGGGCGCCCTGTTGGGCGAGCCTGCCACCAACACGCCACCGGCAGCCGATCCGATGGAAGGCCCTGCACCGGCCGGCGGCGCCGGGGATTGGGGGGCGCTGCTCGGCGACGGGCCGATCGCAGGGCCTGGTTCTGCCGCCGAACCGGCGGAGGGCGCTCTCGCAGGTGGCGGGGACATCTGGGGTGACCTGCTCGGCGATTCCGGCCCGGGATCGGAGCAAGGCGCGCCCGCGCCTGCGACGGCTGGCGACTGGGACCACCTTATCGGGAACACACCGAGCGCACCTCCCGCCGCAGCCGCCGCCGGGAGCGATGCCGGCCCCGACTTCGCCGGCCATGATGGATCGGCGACGGGCAGCGGCGATCATCCGGGCAGCGACAGCTGGGGTGGGCATCTCCGCGATGGTGCTCGGCCAGCCGCGATGATGGCGCAGGTCGCGACCGACCGCGTCGTGGCGGAGGAGCCCGCGCCACCGGACCCGGCCGCGATCCCACCTGACGTCGGCGCGGCACCCTTGGATGCGCCAACGCTGCATACGCCGGTCCGACCGCCCGAAGGCGGCTGGTGGACACTTGGCGGCACGCGCCTATCGCCGATGGTCTGGCCCTTGCCGGAATTGCCACCAGCCGAGAGCTTCATCCTGTTGTTGCACAACCAAGACCCGGAGAGCGGCGCATGAGCGGAATGCTCAGATCGGAGGCGGTGACCCATCCGGGGGCGGTGCGAAAGCGCAACGAAGATGCGATGGTCGACCGGGGCGAGATCGGGCTCTGGGTGGTGGCCGACGGCGCCGGCGGGCATG
>JBKJNV010000591.1:0-3706 GCA_046593435.1 Roseomonas sp. | reverse complement strand
ACGGCACCGCGCATATCCGCACCCATGCCGACATCGTTCCAGCCTTCGGCCTCGCGGCGCTGGAAGGGGTGCTGCGCGCGCGCGACGCGCATGCCCATGCCGTGACGGTCGAGGTCGTGGCCTTCCCGCAGGCGGGCGTCATGCGCGTGGGCGGGACGGAGGTGCTGGACCTGCTTGATGCAGCCATCCGCGCCGGGGCGGACCTGGTCGGCGGCATCGACCCCTGCGAGGTGGACCGCGACCCCAAGGGCCAGCTCGACGGCATCTTCGCCATTGCCGCGCGCCACGGCGTCGGCATCGACATCCACCTGCACGAACCGGGCGAGATGGGCCTGTTCTCGCTCCAGGAAATCTGCGCCCGCACCACGGCGGCGGGGATGCAGGGGCGCGTGACCGTCAGCCACGGCTTCTGCCTCGGGGCGCTTGCTGAATCGAAGCAGAAGGCCGCGGCCGAGGCGATGGCCAGCGCGGGCGTCTGGCTCGTCACGCATGGTGCGGGCAGCGCGCCCATGCCGCCGATCATGCTGCTTCGCCGTGCGGGTGTGCGCGTGTTTTGCGGCAATGACGACGTTCGCGACACCTGGAGCCCCTACGGCAACGCCGACATGCTCGAACGTGCCGCGGTGATCGGCTGGCGGGAGGACCTGCGCCACGATCCGCTGCTGGAGGAACTCTTCGCCATGGTCTCCTCGGAGGGCGCGGCCGCACTTGGCATCCGCGAGCACGGCATCGCACCTGGCCGCCCCGCCACCTTCTTCACCCTTGCGGCCGAGACCGTGCCGGAGGCCATCGGCCAGCATCCGCCGCGCCGGCGCGTCTTCTACCGCGGCCGCCTTGTCGCCGAGGGCGGCGCCTGGATCGGCTGAGGCGACTTCGTGGTGGGGCCGGACCCATGTCGGGCTGCGGGAGGCCCAGGCGGTCAATGACTGGCTGTTCAACAAGGACACGGTGGACAAGGTCCTCGCCCATCTGATGACGCGCGGCCAGACGGTCGAGGGCGGGGATCGGCTGGGCAGGTGCATCATCTTCGCGAAGCACAAGGCGCATGCGGAGTTCATCGCCCAGCGCTTCGATGCGAATTACCCGAACCTGAAGGGGCATTTCGCCCGCGTCATCGTCTCCGGCCTGCCTTACGCACAATCGCTGATTGACCGGTTCTGCAAGCCCGATGCGGCGCCGCACATCGCGATCAGCGTCGACATGCTGGACACCGGCATCGATGTGCCGGAGGTGGTGAACCTCGTCTTCTTCAAGCTGGTGCGATCGCGCACGAAGTTCTGGCAGATGATCGGCCGCGGCACGCGCCTCAGGCCGGCTCTGTTTGGGCCGGGGCAGGATAAGGGCTTCTTCTACGTCTTCGACTTCTGCCAGACCCTGGAATTCTTCAGCCAGGACCCGCCGGCGGTGGAGGGCAATGTGGGCGAAAGCCTCTCCGCCCGGCTGTTCCGCACCCGGCTGGAGGTGACGGCGGGGCTGGACGAACGCATCACCGCCGCGACCGCCAGCGAGGCCGAGGCCGCGCTGCGTGCGGAGCTGGTGGAGACGCTGCGTGCTGAAGTGGCTGCGATGAACATCGACAACTTCATTATCCGCCCGAAGCGCAAGCAGGTGGAGCATTGGTCCAAGCCTGAGCCCTGGGCGACGTTCGGCCCCGAAGCCGGCGCCGAACTGTCAAAGGACCTGGCCGGCCTGCCCGCCGAGCTGGACCGGGAGAAGGTGGAGGAATCGAAGATCCGGAGCGCAACCTCAATGTCATCATGAAAGACGGCGCGCTGCACAACAACGCGGCGTAGCGCGGTACCGGAGCGACGCAGGCCTCACGCGTCGCGCTGGCCACGCGTGCCTTCTGGGGGCATTTGGGAGCCCATCCGGCGGATCTCAAGCAAGGTTTGAGGGGACGCACGAGGCAAGTCTGGCCGAAATTCGCTCCCACGCGCGGCGCGGCCGAGGGGCATGCGCCGGGCCTGTCGCGCGAAAAGACCAGTAACTCAGGCGAATTCCGATTGCGCATCATCGGGCAGCGCGCCCATCGCGACCGCGTCCCCCAGCAATAGCAATACAGGGCCTTCACCGGCCCAGCCCGGAGCAAGGGTGACGATCTCTGTCAGCGTCCCGCGCAAGTCCCGCTGATGCGGCGAGCCACCACGCTCAATCAACGCGGCTGGGGTGTTCGCGTCATATCCCTCACGCATCAGGCCCTCGCGTAAAGCAGGCAGCGTGGTGAGCCCCATATAGATGGCTAGCGTTTGCCGGGGCCTGGCCAGCGCAGCAAAATCAAGATCGAGCTGCCCATCGCGCGTATGGCCTGTAACGAAGGTAAGCATGCGCGCCGCATCACGATGGGTCAGCGGAATGCCTGCCTGGGCCGCACAGCCGAGTGCGGCCGTAACACCCGGCACCACTTCGAAAGGAATGCCTGCCCCTGCCAGGGCCTGGGCTTCCTCGCCGCCACGGCCAAAGATGAAAGGATCGCCGCCCTTCAGCCGCACCACGCGCAACCCCTCTCGCGCGAGTTCGATCAGCAGCGTGTTGATCCCCTCCTGTGGCACGCAATGCACTGCGCGCTTCTTGCCCACGAAAATGCGCCGTGCATCACGGCGCGCGAGGTCCAACACCTCGGCACTCACCAGCCGGTCATGCACGACGACATCCGCCTCCCCGAGCGCGCGCAGCGCGCGCAGCGTGAGAAGATCCGCCGCACCCGGTCCAGCCCCGACCAATTGCACGAAACCGCGCGGCGCGGCTTGCGCGCCTTGCAGGAGCTGAGCGAAGGCGGCTTCAGCCTCCGCCTGGCGGCCCGCGAGCGCTAGGTCGGCAGGCGTGCCGGTCAGCGCGCGCTCCAGGAAGACGCGTCGTGCCGGCAGGGCGGGGATGCGCGCGCGCACCGCCGCCTGGAACTTGGCGCCCAGTGCCGCGACACGTCCCAGCAACGGTGGCAGCACCGCCTCGATCTTCTGGCGGATCAGCCGCGCCAGGACGGGCGAGGCGCCGCCGCTCGAGACGCCGATGGTGATGGTGTCACGCGTGATGATGGCCGGCGTGATGAAGGAACAGAATTCTGGCCTGTCCACCACGTTGACCGGAATGCCACGTGCCATGCAGGCGCCGTGCAGCGCGGCCAACGCCGCTTCGGGCGCGCCTGACGCCACGGCCATGGCGCAGCCATCGAGGAGCTGCGGTGTGAAAATCTTTGCAAAGCGCAATTCCGCGCCGGCGGCGCGCAGAAGTGCGGCCTTTGCGTCGAGCGCCTCGCCGGTGCCGAGCAGAAGCGCCGGCCGGCCCTGCAGGTCGAGGAAAGCGGGAAAGTGGCGCATCAGACGAGTTCCGGCGCCAACATGGCCGCGAGTTCGGGCTTGCAACTGCCACAGCCCGTGCCGGCACAGGTGGCGGCCCCGATCGCCGCAACGTCGCGCGCCCCGAACTCGATGGCCGCGCGAATGGTGGCCGCACTCACCCCATGGCAGGCGCAGAGCGTGGCAGAGGGCGGCGGACCATCCGGCAGCATCCCCGCCAGCAGCGCGTGGCGCGCCACGCTGCCGATGCGTTCCTCCGCAAACCGCGCGATGAGCCATTCGCGCGGGGGCAGCAGGTGGTCCGGCGCGATGAAGAGCGCTGCGATCAATCGGCCGTCGCGCAGCCATGCCCCGCGGTGCTCGCCCGTCGATGGCGCGTGCAGCACGATGCTCGGCCCACCTTCGCCCAGTGC
>JBKJNV010000588.1:0-3145 GCA_046593435.1 Roseomonas sp. | reverse complement strand
CGACCCTGCTCGACGGGCTGGGTGCCGCGGGCGTTGCCGATCGCTTCCGGCTGCACATCCTGTCCGATACGCTCGACGCGGCGAAGGCGGATGCGGAGGGCCGCGCCGTCGCGGCTTTCATCGGCGACCGCCCGGCCGCCGGCGTACCGGTGCACTACCGCCGGCGAGCGCAGAACACCGGCTACAAATCCGGCAATGTCATGGAGTTCTGCGACAATCACGCGGGTGAGGCGGCGTTCTTCATCTGCCTTGATGCGGACAGCACCATGTCGCCCGCGGCCATCCTGCGCCTGGTCGCCTGCATGGAGGCCGACCCGCGACTCGCCATCGTGCAGCAGATGATCGTGGGACGTCCGGCGCGCGCCGCCTTCCCGCGCCTGTTCCAGTTCGGGATGCGCGCGGGGATGCGCGCCTGGGGCACCGGGCAGGCCTGGTGGCAGGGCGATGAGGGGCCGTATTGGGGCCACAACGCCATCATCCGCATCGCGCCCTTCCGTGCCCATTGCCGGCTGGAGCCGCTGCCCGATGGCAGCCACATTCTCAGCCACGACCAGGTGGAGGCGACGCGCCTGCACGCGGCCGGGTGGAAGGTGCGCGTGCTGACCGCCGAGGATGGCTCGGCCGAGGGCAATCCGCCCGCCATGACCGATTTTTGCATCCGCGACCTGCGCTGGGCCGCGGGCAACATGCAGTACTGGCAGTTGCTGCGCCTGCCGGGGATGACCCCGATGGCGCGCTGGCAATTGGCGCAGGCGATCCTGTTGTTCGTGGCCTCGCCGCTCTGGGCGCTCATTTTTGCCTGTGCGGCGGCCAACGCCGTGACAGGTGGCGGTGCGGGCACGCCGATGGGCCTGCTCGCCTTACTGATGCTGGCGGGCTGGGGCTGCCATTACGGGCCGAAGCTGCTGGGCTATGCGGAAGTGTTTTTGAAGCCCGCGCTGGCCGCGCAGTATGGCGGGCGTGCCGCCTTCGCCCGCGGCGTGGCAGCCGAGCTTGCCTTCACCGCCCTGTTCGAGCCTGCGCGCATCCTGCACCAGGCGGTGTTCCTGGCCGCGTTGGCCTGCGGGCGGCGCATTGGCTGGGCGCCGCAGAACCGGGATGATCGCGGCGTGGCCTGGTGGGATGCGGCGCGCATGTTCTGGGTTGAATCGCTGATCGGCGTGGTGGCGGCCGCGCTGCTCTCCGGCACCGCGCTGGTCCTGGCACTGCCCGTGCTCGCGAGCCTGCTGCTGGTGGTGCCTTTTGCGGTGCTGACCGCCGACCCGGCGCTGTCGGCCTGGCTGCGGGCACGGGGGATCGCGGCGGTGCCGGAAGATGTCGCTTGCCCCCGCTGAAACGCCGCCGCGGATCGGCGCGTCAGCGGGCCGGCAGGAAGCCCATGATTTCCTTGGCGCGCGTCACGATCGGGTCGGCGATGCCGGCCGCCCGGCGCGCACCCTGGGCGAGGGCTGCGTCGATCGCGCCGGGGTCGTCGAGCAACCGGCGCATGCGCTCGGCGATAGGTGCCAGCTCGGCCACCAGGGCCTCGATCAGCACCGGCTTGAATTCGGAAAACCCCTTGCCGGCATGGTCCCGCAGCACCGCATCGGGCGTCGTGCCGGTGAGTGCAGCGAGCATGCCGACCAGGTTGCGTGCCTCGGGCCGCGCCTCCAGCCCCGTCATCTGTTCGGGCAGCGGCTCGGCATCGGTGCGCGCGCGGCGGATTTTTGCCGCGATGGTGTCCGCATCATCGGTGAGGTTGATGCGCGACTGGTCGGAGGGGTCCGACTTGCTCATCTTCTTGGTCCCGTCGCGCAGGCTCATCACGCGCGCGGCCACGCCCTGGATCAGCGGCTCGATGCGCGGAAAATAGGGCACGCCGTAATCGTGGTTGAATTTTTCCGCGATGTCGTTGGCCAGTTCCAGATGCTGGCGCTGGTCGTCGCCCACGGGGACAAGTGTGGCATGGTAGGCGTGAATGTCGGCCGCCATCAGGTTGGGATAGACGTAGAGGCCCGCCGAGGCCGCCTCACGATCTTTTCCCGCCTTGTCCTTGAATTGCGTCATCCGGTTGAGCCAACCCAGGCGCGCGATGCAATTAAATATCCAGCCCAGCTCGGCATGGGCGTGGACGTGGGACTGGCAGAACAGGACGGATCGCGCGGGGTCGATGCCGCAGGCGATCAGCGCGGCCGCCATCTCGCGGGTCTGGCGCCGCAGCTCGGCCGGTTCCTGGAAGGCGGTGATGGCGTGCAGATCCACCACGCAGAACAGGCTGTCATCGCCCGCCTGCATCGGCACCCAGTTGCGGATCGCGCCGAGGTAATTGCCCAAGGTGGGCACGCCGGAGGGCTGGATGCCGGAGAAGACGCGGGGCATGGGATTGGCCTGTCAATGTCGGACGCGGTTGATCCCGCGCAGGGATGCTCGCGTCAAGCTTGGGCGCGTCAAGCGCGGCTGCCGAAGATGGCCGAGCCCACGCGAACATGGGTGGCCCCTTCGGCAATCGCGGCCTCGAAATCTCCGCTCATGCCCATCGACAGGGTGGTGAGGCGGTGCTTCGCCGCCATGGCCGCGAGGCGCGCGAAATGCGGGCGGGGGTCGCCCTCGGCGGGGGGGATGCACATCAGCCCCTCGACCGGCAGCGCCCAGCGGTCACGGCAGGCGGCGAGGAAATCATCCAGGCCATCGGGCGGCACGCCGGCCTTCTGCGGCTCCTCTCCGATATTGACCTGCACGAGCAGCACGGGGCGCCGGCCTTCCTTGGCCATGGCATCGGCGAGCGAGGCCGCCAGCTTTTCGCGGTCCAGGCTTTCGATCACATCGGCCAGGCGCACCGCGTCGCGCGCCTTGTTGGTCTGTAGCGCGCCGATCAGATGCAGGCGCATCCCCGGATATGCCGGGCGCAGGCCAGGAAATTTCTCCGCCGCCTCCTGCACCCGATTCTCCCCGAAATGCGTCTGGCCGGCGGCGAGTGCTGCCTCCACCGCGGCGGCGGGATTGGTCTTGGATACCGCGACCAGCGTCACGGAATCGGGGTCGCGGTTGGCGCGAAGGCAGGCCTCGGCAATCCTGTCGCGGATGCGGGCTAGGTTCTGGGCGATGGGATTGCCGAGGCCTGCCTTCGCGCCAACCGCGACCCCGATTCCGTGACGCTGGTCGCGGT
>JBKJNV010000508.1:0-6580 GCA_046593435.1 Roseomonas sp. | reverse complement strand
TTGCGCTGATGGAAAATGATCATGGACACGCCGGTCACGAGCGGGACCGCCCACATCAGCGGGTTCAGCGCCAGTTCCGGCAGCAGCCGCACGGAGCCGAAGGCGAGGAAGGCCGTGTAGACGGAGATCCCCGCCCCGACCAACGCCTTGATGTGCTCCTTCAACCAGTCGAGCGCGCCGGGCTTCGCGCGATAGAGATAGTGCAGATTGGTCCAGGCCGTCGCGATGCCGACCAGCGAAAGCCCGATCATCAGGTATTGCCCCGCAAGGCAGCCCTGCACCGCGCAATTCAGCGCCGCCACCACCAACACATATTGCAGCGCCAAATTCAGCGGTGTCCGATTCGCATCCCGATCGCGCTTGTTGCGGATGCACAGCCAGCCATACCAGGCGAAGTTGATGGTCAGGATGCCCATATGCAGCATCAGCCAGCCGAAGATGGCGCGGATGAACACGGCGTCGAACATGCCCACCAGATGCGGGTGCGTGCCCATGGGCTCGATCAGCGTGAGGATGCTCATACCGACGGCAAAGATCCCGGTCGCGAGCATCGCGTAGGTGAAGACGCGGCCCCAGCGGCGGTGATTCACGCCGCCTTTCCGCCCGAGCACCGGCACCCAAAAGGCGACGGCGCCAACCGTGCCCGTCACGATGTGCACCGCGACGAGCGCATGGAACACATGCAGCTCCACCCCTGATCCTCCCTGACCGCACGACGCTGCCACTTGACAGTCCCGAGTGTAAAGCCGCGCAATCGCCGTCGGAAACACGGCGCAAACTCGGACCCCTCGACCATGGATGGCCTTCCGCGCCAAGGCGCGCCCTATCGCCCACCGCGCCCCAACCCGCTCTCCGCCGTCATTGCCCTGATCCGCGCTGCGTTTCGCGGTGATGGCGACCTGCTGAGCCTGCTGCCCGCCAATGCCTACCGCATGAAGATCGGTTGGCTGGGCTATTCCCGCCGCTCGATCCTGCTGGTCAACGAGCCCACCGAAATGCGCCGGGTGCTGTCCGACCCCGAGGGCATCTTCCCCAAAAGCGACCTGATGGTGGAAGCGCTGGGGCCGCTGATTGGCAATTCGATCTTTGTCTCCTCGGGGGCCACCTGGCGGCGGCAGCGGCAGATGATCGACCCCGCCTTCTCGATGATGCGCGTCAACCGCGCCTTCCCCGCCATGGATGCCGGCATCGACAGCGCCGAGGCTACGCTGTCCGACCACGCCGCCCGCGGCACGCCCTTCTCCCTCGACCTCGCGATGAGCCACCTCACCGCCGACATCATCTGCCGCACGGTGTTTTCCGTGGGCCTGAAGACGGCAGCCGCGCATGACGTCTTCGACGCCTTCACCGTCTTCGAACGCAGCGTGGCCCAGGTCGAAATCCGCCGCCTGATCCTCGACCCCGCCTGGACCAAGGTGCCGCAGCCCGAGGCGGTGCTGGCCGCGTGCGCGCGCATCCGAAAGCACCTGGCCGCACTGCTCGACACCCACCTGGGCGACACGGCCTTCGACGACATCGCCTCGTCCGTCATCGCCGCCCGCGATGCCTTCGAGAACAAGGCCTTCACGCGCGAGGAGCTGATCGACCAGCTCGGCGTGCTGTTCCTCGCCGGGCACGAGACAAGCGCGAGCGTGCTCACCTGGGTCTTCTACATCCTGGCCACGCAGCCTCACCTGGTCGCGCGACTGCGCGCCGAGGTTCAGGCGGTGTGCGGCGACGGCCCGATCGAGTTCGAGCACATCCGCGCGCTGGGCTTCACGCGCAACGTCTTCCGCGAGACGCTGCGCCTGTACCCACCCATCACCTTCCTCCCGCGCGTCGCACTCGAGGCCACGACCATCGGCCGGCATCGTGTGAAACGGGGCGCGATGATCATGGTCGCCCCCTGGGTCGTGCATCGCCACCGGGCGTATTGGCGCGACCCGCACGCCTTCGACCCGGACCGTTTCACCCCCGAGCGCGAAGCCGAGATGACGCCGGGTGCCTACCTCCCCTTCGGCCTGGGCCCGCGCGTCTGCGCCGGCGCGGCGTTCGCGACGACCGAGGCCGTGCTGCTGATCGCGCGCCTGTTCCGCCGCTTCGACTTCCATGTCGAGAACCCGGGCAAGGTCCGCCCGGCCGCGCGCCTGACCACGCGCCCGACCGAGCAGATCACCTGCCGCGTCACCCGCGCGGCATGACCAATACGGTGCTGCTCACGCTGGGCCGGCTGCCCAAGGCGCTCGACATCGCGCGCAGTTTTGCTGGCCTCGGCTGGCGCGTGCTGATCGCCGAGCCCTTCGGGATGCACCTCGCCGGCGCCTCGCGCGCGGTCGCGAAATCCTTCCGCGTGACGGCACCGGTCATCGACCGGCAGCGCTATCTGCTCGACCTTGCCGCCATTGTCGCGCGCGAGGGTGTCGGCCTCGTCATCCCCGTCTCGGAGGAGACGATGCATGTGGCGCACCTGCCGCCGCTGCTGCCCGCCGGTGTCCGCGTCCTCACCATGCCGCCCGAGGTGATCCTGCCCATCCACCACAAGGGCGGCTTCGTGGATGCCGCGCGGCGCTTCGGCTGCGCCGTCCCCGAGACGCACGCGCTGGGCAGCGACACCGCGACCGCGCTCGCGGCGTCATCCGACGTGGTGCTCAAGCCCGTCCATTCCTGCTCCGGCCGCGGCGTGCGCATCCTGCCCCGCGGCACGCCCCTGCCCGCCGCCGAGACACAGCCACCCTCCATCGTGCAGTGCTTCATCCCCGGCGCGCTGTACTCCTCCTGCACCCTCGCGCATGCCGGACGCGTCCAGGCAACCGCCATCTACCGCGCCACACAGCTGTCCGGCTCCGTCGCCATCGCCTTCGAGCGCGTGGAGCATCCGGCCATCGCGGCCTGGATCGCCCGCTTTGTCGAAGGCGCCGGCTGGACCGGCTTCATCGCCTTCGACATCATCATGGACGCGCACGGCACCCCGCACGGCATCGAGTGCAACCCGCGCACCACCTCGGGCCTGCATTTCTTCCGCACCGAGGACATCGCCCCCGCCATCCTCGACCCCAGCCTCACACCGCGCTTTCGCGAGGCCCGCGAGCTCCAGCAATTCTTCTCCTGCCTGACGGAAACCCAGAAGGCCATGTTCCGCCGCGGCTTCGGTGCGCGCTTGCATGCCCTGCTGCACACGCCCGACGTGACCTGGTCCGCGCGCGACCCCTGGCCGCTGCTTGCGATGCCGATCACAACCTGGAAAATCATCTGGCTGTCGATGCGCCATGGCACCACCTTCGGCGAGGTGGCGACCCTGGATGTCGGGTGGTCCTGACCCCTTCGCGTGCTACAGGCGCCCATGCCCTGGCTCCTCACCGCGCTGCTCCTGCTCTGGCCAGCCGCCTATAATGGCGCGCCGCTGATCTTTGCCGACACGCTCGACTTCCCCGCCATGATGCTCGCCCCCGAGGTGCGGCATTTCCGCTCCCGCGGCTATGGCATCGTGGCCGGGCTGCCGTCGCTCGCTCTTGGTTCCTTCTGGCCGGTCATCCTCGCGCAGGCCGCGCTCACCGCCTGGCTTGCGCACCGGACGCTGGGCGCATTGCTGCCAGGCCTGGACCGGCGCGGGCACCGCCTTGCGGGAGCAGCGCTCGCTCTCACCACCGCACCCTGGGCGGCGGCCTATGTCATGCCTGATGCGCTGACCGCGCCGGGGCTGCTGGCGCTGTTCCTGCTGCTCTTCGGCCGAGTGAGTTGGGCGGTCGCGATGCTGGCAGGCGCCGTCGTGGCGCTGGCAGCCGCGACCCATGTGACCCACGCGCTCATCATGGGCTGCGCGCTGGCGGCCGTGTTCATCCTGCGCCTGGTACCGCTGCGCCGCGCGGCCCTGGGCCTTGCCTGCATCGCCGCCGGCTATGGCGCAGTGCTCGGCGCCAACCGGGTGCTCACGGGGCACGCCGAGTATGTGCGCGGTGGCGAGGTCTTCCTCGCCGCGCGCTTCGCCGGCGACGGGCTGCTGCACCGCTACCTCGATGCGCAATGCCCCGATGCCCGCCTGCCGATGCTATGCGCCGCACGCGCAGACCTGCCGCGCCACGCCGATGATTTCCTGTGGCTCGGCGATTCGCCGCTCCGCCCCGATGGCGATTTCTTCGCGGCCAGCGATGAGCTCCGCATTGCCAACCGCGCCATCATGGTGGCGCTCTGGCCGGACTGGCTGCGCCTGTCGCTGTTGCGCGCGGTGCATCAGGTCGTGCTGACCCGCGCCGGCGACGGGTTGGAACAGGCGCTGATGGTGGATCTTGTGCCGCGCGTGGCCAACACACTCGGCAGCGCCACAGCCGCGCTGCACGCCGCCTCACGCCAGGCGCGCGTCGAGATGTCGGATGACCCGCTGGCCCTGGCCGCGGCCCCGGCCGGGCTTTTGGGCCTGCTCCTCGCGCCTTGGCTGCTGCTGCGCCGGCGCGACCCGGGGCTGCGGCTGCTGCTGGCGCTGGTGCTGGCAGCCTACGCCGTAAATGCGCTGGCGGTCGGCGCCGGCGGCAGCGTGCACGCGCGCTACTCGGCGCGAATCGTCTGGCTGCTGCCCTTCGGGGTCATGGTGGCCGTGCTGCATGGCCGATTTGGCGCCCCGATCAGGGCCACTTCAGAGCTTGAAACGCCGCCCGAATCGGGCCGCGCAGCAACGGATGCACGTTTTCCGTAGGATTTTGCCACCCGCATCGTAAAATCCTCTTGTTATCCGGCGTTTTCCGACGCACGCCATGCAAAGCGCCAGCAACGGCGCGACAACCATCCCGGTCGCCGCTCGGGCGATCATCCATGAGGAGCGAGACAGTTATGGCAGCAAAGAAGCCGGCCGCCCCGGCAGCCCCGGCCGCGGCCCCGAAGGCCGCCGCCAAGGCGATCCCCACCGTCACCCTGAAGCAGCTGGCCGCCGGCCTCGCTGAGACGCACGAGCTGTCCAAGCGCGCCGCGGAGGCCATCCTGAACGACCTGGTCGACACCGTGACCAAGCGCCTCAAGAAGGGCGACAAGGTCCGCCTGACCGGCCTGGGCATCCTGCAGGTTCGCGCCCGCCCCGCCCGCATGGGCCGCAACCCGGCCACCGGCGAGGCCATCAAGATCAAGGCCAGCAAGAAGGTCGCCTTCCGCCCGGCCAAGGAACTCAAGGAAGCCGTGTGAGGCGCGCGGGGCGCAAGCGTCCCGCTCACGCTGAAGCCGATGCCGCGCCGGTCATCAGGACCGGCGCGGATCATGGCACGGGGATGCTTCGCCTCGCTGCTTTGTGCCATAACCCCGCCCTCACCGGCGGGGCATGGTTATTGCCTCTCCGGCTTGCCGTTCCGGAGCAGACCGCATGTCCATCCACGCCGCGCTCACCCATCGCACCAGCTACAGGTATGAGCGCGCCGTCACGCTGGGGCCGCAGACCATCCGGCTGCGCCCGGCGCCGCATGCGCGCACGCCCATCCTGTCCTACTCGCTCAAGATCGAACCGGCCGGGCATTTCCTGAACTGGCAGCAGGACCCGCAGGGCAACTACCTCGCCCGCGTCATCTTCCCAGAGCGCGTGACCCATTTCGACGTGACGGTGGACCTCGTGGCCGACATGGCGACGATCAACCCGTTCGAATTCTTCGTCGAGGAAAGTGCGGCTGGCTTCCCCTTCGCCTATGAGCCGCAGCTGGCCGATGAGTTGGCACCCTTCATGGCCAAGCCCGCGCCCGGGCCGCTGCTCGCCAAGCTGCTCACCGAGATGCCCAAGCAGGCGCCCACCACGGTGGACATGCTGGTCGACATCAACCGCACCTTGTCCGAGCGCATCGCCTATGTCGTGCGCATGGAACCTGGCGTCTGGACGCCCGAGGAAACGCTCGGCAAGGCCAAGGGGTCCTGCCGCGACAGCGCCTGGCTGCTGGTGCAACTGCTGCGCCAGATGGGCTTCGCCGCGCGCTTCGTCTCGGGCTACCTGATCCAGCTGGTCGCCGACGTGAAGCCGGTGACCGGTCCCGAAGGCCCCACCGCGGACTTCACCGACCTGCATGCCTGGGCCGAGGTCTACCTGCCCGGCGCGGGGTGGATCGGGCTCGACGCCACCTCCGGCCTCATGGCCGGCGAAGGCCACATCCCGCTGGCCGCCAGCCCCGAGCCGCAATCGGCCGCCGCCATCTCCGGTGGCGTCGAGGCCGATGTGGAGACCGCCTTCGAATTCGCGATGGCCGTCACCCGCATCGCCGAGACCCCGCGCGTCACCAAGCCCTACACGGACAAGGTCTGGCGCGACATCCTCGCCCGCGGTGAGGCGGTGGATCGCGCCCTGGAACGCGGCCAGGTAAGGCTGACCATGGGCGGCGAGCCAACCTTCGTCGCGGATACGGATTTCGACGCCGCCGAGTGGAACATAGACGCGATGGGGCCCACCAAGCGCAGCTATGCCGGCAAGCTGATGCGCCGCCTCGCGCCGCTCTGGGCGCCGGGTGCCGCGCTGCAATACTCCATGGGCAAGCACTACCCGGGCGAGCAGCTGCCGCGCTGGGCCATCCACGCCCATTGGCGCCGCGACGGCCAGCCGGTCTGGCGCGACCCCGCTTTGCTCGCCGCCGATGAGGACACCGAC
>JBKJNV010000339.1:0-3796 GCA_046593435.1 Roseomonas sp. | reverse complement strand
AAAGACCATCCCCCAGACCCCCGCCGGGGATCGCGCCGATCCCCGGGCCCCTGCGTGTGTTGGTGCTGGGCTGGCTGAGGGCTGTGCTTGCTTGAATGGGGCGGGTTGGGGAGGGGGCGCGTCGAGGGAGTTCCCGGTGGCGAAGGGACTGCCACGCGCCCCCTCCCCAACCCGCCTCGCCTCCGGCGAGGCTCAACACCCTCACCCAACGCCAATACCAACAGATGGAGGTCCAGGATCGACACGATCCTGGCGGGGTCCAGGGGCAGAGCCCCTGGCCTTGCTTCCATACCCACCCTCAGGCGACGAAGGCGGTGGGTTTGAGGGCGAAGTTGTGGTGCCCTTCGATGTAGCGGACGGTTCCCGACTTCGAGCGCATGACGATGGAGTGTGTGATGGCGCTGTGGGCGAAGCGCCTCACGCCGCGCAGCATGGGTCCCGTGGTCACGCCGGTGGCCGCGAACATCACTTCGCCCTTGGCCATTTCTTCGAGGCTGTAGATGCGGCTTGCGTCGGTGATGCCCATGGTGCGGGCGCGTTCGACCTGGCTGTCGTCTTCGAACAGCAGCTTGCCTTGCATCTGGCCGCCGATGCAGCGCAGTGCCGCGGCCGCGAGCACGCCTTCGGGGGCGCCGCCGGAGCCGAGGTAGAGGTCCACGCCGGTCTCGGGCTGGCTGACGGCCACCACGCCGGAGACGTCGCCATCCGAGATCAGCATGATGCGCGCGCCGGCTTCGCGGCAGGCTGCGATGACGGCCTTGTGCCGGTCGCGGTCGAGCATGCACACGACCAGGTCGGAGATGGCGCAATTCTTCGCTTGGGCCAGGTTCTTCAGGTTCTGTGCGGGCGAGGCGTCGAGGTGGACGACGCCTTCGGGAAGGCCCGGTCCGACCGCGATCTTTTCCATATAGATGTCCGGCGCGTGCAGGAAGCCGCCCTTGGGCGCGAGTGCGACGACGGCCATGGCGTTGGGTCCGCCCTTGGCGGTCAGCGTGGTGCCTTCGAGGGGATCGACCGCGATATCCACTTCCGGCCCGCCGCCGGTGCGCGCGTAAAGGCCGATCTTCTCCCCGATGTAGAGCATCGGCGCCTCGTCCATCTCGCCTTCGCCGATGACGACGGTCCCCGTGATGGCGACGGTATCGAAGGCGCGGCGCATGGCGTCCACGGCGGCGCCATCGGCGCTGTTCTTGTCGCCCCGGCCCATCCAGCGGGAGGCGGCGAGGGCTGCGGCCTCGGTGACGCGGACCAGTTCGAGGGCGAGGTTGCGGTCCACCACCATGCCGGGTTCGGGGGTCTGGTTGGCCATGGCTGTGTCTCCGACGTGTTGGTTTTTGGGTGCCTGGGCAGCGGCATAGCCGGAAACGGAGGCCGCGTCAGGCAGGGGACGCGTCCAGATTAGCGCATTGAGAGCAACGGTTCGCCATCCCGGCAGGGCCGCGTGGCGGCCGGGCCGGCGCGGCGGGCCGTGACGAAACGTCCGCAGGAGGGGTGGTCGATCACGCCCTCGAGTGCGGCGCCATCGGTGGAAACCTCGCCGGCCAGGCGGACCATCTCATAGCCCATGGGCTGGTGCAGCCAGGCCCCGGGGGCAAGCCGAAGCTGCCGGGTGGGGGCTTCATAGGTGCCGGTCATGGTGTAGCAGCCGGTCGGGACGGCGGGATTGTCCAGCGGCGCGAGGAAATGGAACCAGGCATCGACGGCGCCGCCCTTGCCCTCGATGATGGTGAGGTTCACCGCAGTGTTACCCTGCGAGCAGAGATACTGGCCGACCCAGGTCGCACTGACCTGCTGCGCGCTCGCCGCCGTGCCGCCGAGCAGCAGAGCGACGAGGGCGAGGCGCCGTCTCAAAGCGCCTCGATCCGGATCAGTGCCGGGGGTTCCACCACGGTCCCGAGGGCTGCGATGCGGGCGATGGCTGTGCGCATCTGGCGTTCCTCGCAATCATGCGTGGTCAGCACAACGGGCACCGCCTCGCCCGGCGCGCGGCCGCGCTGGAGCATGGATTCGAGGCTGATGCGCTCGTCGCGGAGAATGCCGGTGACGTCCGCGATGACGCCCGGGCGGTCCAGCACCATCAGCCGCAGGTAATAGGCGCCGATATGGGCTTCCATCGGCAGCGAGGGCACGTCTTCCAGTGCCTCGGCACCCCAGATCGGGGTCAGGCGGCCGCGCGCGATGTCGATAAGGTCCGCGACCAACGCGCTGGCGGTGGGCCCCGCCCCGGCGCCGCGCCCTTCCAGCATCACGCGGCCACAGGCGTCACCTTCGGCGACGACGGCATTGAACACGCCCTCGACGCGCGCGATGGCGGCCCCCTTGGGCACCATGCAGGGGTGGACGCGCGCCGACACGCCGGCGGCCGAGCGCGTTGCGATGCCGAGCAGCTTGATGCGAAAGCCGAGTTCCTCGGCGAGCGCGATGTCGAGCGCGCTGACGCCGCGGATGCCCTCGATATGCACGGCCGCGAGATCGACCGGGCGACCGAAGGCGAGGGCGGCGAGGATCGCGAGCTTGTGCGCGGCATCGACGCCGTCGATGTCGAAGGCCGGGTCGGCCTCGGCATAGCCGAGCTTCTGCGCCTCATGCAGGACCTCGGCGAATTGCAGGCCGCGTTCGCGCATGGTGGTCAGGATGTAGTTGCAGGTGCCGTTGAGGATGCCCGCCACGCGGCTGAGACGGTTGGCGGCGAGCCCTTCGCGGATGGCCTTGATGGCAGGGATGCCGCCGGCCACCGCCGCCTCGAAGGCGAGTGTGCCGCCCATCTGCGCGAGTGTGGCGCCATGGACGGCGAGCAGCGCCTTGTTCGCGGTCACCACCGGCTTGCCGGCGCGCAGGGCGGCTTCGACCAGCGCGCGGGCCGGGCCTTCGCTACCGCCGATGGTCTCGACCACAACATCGACGCCGGCATCATCGGCGAGTGCGACCGGGTCGTCATACCAGCGCATCCCGGCGGTGGGCACGCCGCGATCCTTGTGCCGGTCGCGCGAGGAGACGGCGGTGAGCACGATGGCGCGCCCCGCACGCGCGGCGATGATGTCCGCATTGTCGCGCAGCAGCTTGGCGACGCCGGCACCCACGGTGCCGAGGCCGGCGATGGCAATGGCGAGCGGGCGGGCGGTCACGCGACGTGATCCATGGTCTGGCGCATCATCAATCCTCAGGCGTGGGTCAGGGCGGGCTCGGGCTCGGGCTCGACGGGTCCGGCATTGTCGCCGGCGAGGAAGGTTTTTATCCCGCGCAGCGCCTGGCGTATGCGGGCATTGTTCTCGACCAGTGCGATACGGACATGGCCGTCGCCATGCTCGCCGAAACCCAGGCCGGGGGCGACGGCGACCTTGGATTTCTCCAGCAACAGCTTCGAAAATCCCACGCTGCCGAGGTGGCGGAATTTTTCGGGGATCGGCGCCCAGAGGAACATCGAGCCTTCGATGGAGGGAACATCCCAGCCGGCGCCGCGCAGCCCCTTCACCAGCACGTCGCGACGGTCGCGGTACAGCGCGCGCATCTCGGCCACGCAATCCTGCGGGCCATTGAGTGCTGCGGCGGCGGCGACCTGGATGGGCGTGAAGGCGCCGTAGTCGAGGTAGGACTTTACACGTGTCAGCGCGGCCACCAGGCGGGGATTGCCCACGGCGAAACCCATCCGCCAGCCGGGCATGTTGTAGGTCTTGGACATCGACGTGAACTCGACCGTCACGTCCTTCGCGCCGGGCACTTCCAGCACCGAGGGCGGCGGCGTTTCGCCGAAATACAGCTCCGCATAGGCGAGGTCGGAGAGGATGAACAATTCATG
>JBKJNV010000336.1:0-4626 GCA_046593435.1 Roseomonas sp. | reverse complement strand
GTGATCGCGGCCTATGAGGCGCTGGGTGCGCGGCGCTGCGTGCCGATCTACAATGCGCTGGACCCCGATACGCATCACCCGGTCGCGCCCGAGCCGCGCTTTGCCGCGCATCTGTCGTTGCTCGCCAACCGGCTGCCGGACCGTGAGCGACGGGTCGAGGCCTTCTTCCTCGATGCCGCGGAACGTCTTCCGGCGCGACGCTTCCTGCTCGGTGGCAATGGTTGGGCGGACAAGGCGATGCCGCCCAACATCCGCCAGCTCGGCCATGTGCCGACGCGCGACCATAATGGCTTCAACGTCTCCGCCACGGCGGTGCTCAACATCGCGCGCGACAGTATGGCGGCGGTGGGATATTCGCCGGCGACACGCGTGTTCGAAGCCGCCGGCGCGGGCGCTTGCCTCATCACCGATGCCTGGGTCGGGCTCGACCTGTTTCTCGCGGAGGGTACCGAGGTGCTGGTCGCGCGCGATGGTGCCGATGTCGCGGCCCATGTCGCGGCGCTGTCGCCCGCGCGCGCGCGGGCGATCGGGGAGGCGGCGCGCGCGCGCATCCTCGCCGGGCACACCTACACGCATCGCGGCGTGGAGGCAGATGCGCTGCTGCGACAGGAATCCGCGCGCAAGCGCGCCGTTTCGGCGCACGCCTGATGCGTATCGTGGTGCTGGGCCTGAGCCTGTCTTCCTCCTGGGGGAATGGGCACGCGACGACGTATCGTGCGCTGCTGCGTGCCTTTGCGGCGCGGGGGCATGACATCCTGTTCCTTGAACGCGAGGCGCCCTGGTACGCGTCGCACCGCGACCTTGCGGAACCCGGCTATTGCCGACTTGCGTTCTACGACAGCGTCGATGCGTTGGAGACCTGGCACGGCGAGATGGCGGCCGCCGATGCGGTGATCCTGGGCTCCTTCGTGCCGGATGGCATCGCGGTTGGGGACATGGTCCAGCGTGTGGCGCGCCTTGCTGCCTTCTACGACATCGACACCCCGGTGACCCTGGCGGGTCTCGCGCGCGGCGAGGAGAGCTACATCGCCGCGCGCCAGATCGCGGGGTTTGGTGTCTATCTCTCCTTCACCGGCGGCCCCACGCTCGCGCGGCTGGAGGCGGAGTACGGATCCCCGGCGGCGCGGCAGCTTTATTGTTCCGTGGATGCGGACGCGTACCGGCCCATGGACCTGCCGCATCTGTGGGACCTGTCCTACCTTGGCTCCTACAGCGATGATCGGCAGCCGATGCTGGAGCGACTGCTGCTGGACCCTGCGCGGCGTGCTCCGCAGCGGCGCTTCGTCGTCGCCGGGGCGCAATACCCCGATACGATCGCCTGGCCTGACAATGTTGAGCGCATCGCCCACCTGCCGCCCGAGCGCCACGCCGCATTCTATGCGCAGAGCCGCTTCACGCTGAACGTGACACGCGCCGACATGGTGCGCGCCGGCTACAGTCCCTCCGTACGCCTGTTCGAAGCGGGTGCCTGCGCGACGCCCATCATCTCTGACGACTGGCGCGGTCTCGATGAGTTGTTGCGTCCCGGGCGAGAGATCCTGATTGCCAATGATGGCGATGACGTGTTTCGCGCGCTCGACATGGACGGCCCGCAGCGACGCGCGATGGCCACCACGCTGCGCGCGCGCATCCTGGCCGAGCATTCCTCGACGCGCCGCGCCGCCGAGCTTGAGGATTACCTGCTGAGTGCCGCCCCACCGGTGTAGATGCCGTCGATCACGCTGGCGACCGTGACGAAGCGCTCGGCCTCCGGGTCGAAACCCTGACCGAGGGTAGTTGCCCACGCGATGGCCGCGCGGCCGCCCCAATCATCGGGCGGCGTGGCCAGCATTGCGCGCTGCGTTCCGCGATTGTGCTCGGCGGTGAAGTCGTAAAAGGACCCCGCGACATTGCGCAGCGCGGCACCGCCCTCGGTGCCCCAGAAGGTGGCGCCGATCTCGGCGTCGCAGCCGGCGTGCAACTTCCACGAACAGGCGAGGCGCAGCACCGCGCCGGTCTCGAGCGTCAGGGTCGCAAGGCAAAAATCCTCCACACTGGCGCGGGGGCCGGGCAGCGGCTCCCCGCCCGCGCGCAAATGGCTTTCGATGTGCGTTACGACCGGAAAGTCGAGCGTCCAGAGTGCGAGGTCGATGAGATGCACACCGAGGTCCATCACGCAGCCGCCGCCTGACAATGCCACGTCATAAAACCACGGCTTGTCCGGCCCGTAGGCGTTGTGGAAGGTCAGGTCGGCACCGACCACGCGCCCGATTCCGCCGCTGCGCACCAGCTCGCGTAGGCGCACCATCGCGGCGGTGTGACGGTAGGAAAGGTCGAGCCCCAGACGTCGCCCGGCGATGCGTGCCGCATCGACGACGGCGGCGGCCTCGGCAGCGTTGCGCCCGAGCGGCTTCTGGCAGAACACCGCGACACCGGCGTGCAGTGCCTGGATCACCTGGGCGGCGTGCAGCGCGCTCGGCGTTGCGATCACCACCCCCGCAAGGCCCATGGCGAGCATCGCGTCCAGCCCGTCGACGATGCGCGCATCCGGCACGATTGCGGCGGCCTCACGCACGGCATCGGCGGAGGGGTCGGCGATGGCGATGGCGACACCCGCGCCTGCTTCCACAATCGCGCGCATGCGGTGCCGGCCGATCCAGCCGAGCCCGAGGAAGCCGAGACAGGGCGGCCCGCTCATGGCGCCACCCAGGCCTTGAGGAAGCCTGGGGGGCGGTCGCGTGTGGCGTCCAGTGCGTCGCCGAGCTGCGCGAGGGGGAAGCGATGCGTGACCAGCGGCGCCGGATCGAGCCGGCCGGAGAGCACCGCGTCCAGCGCGGCACGCATGCCCTCCATCCGGATGCCGCGGTCGCGCTCATGCGCGTTGATCACGTCGATGCCGCGCCAGTTCCACAGCCACATGTTCACCTGCCGCGGGCCATCCTGGTGGTAGCCCGCGATGATGAGGCGCCCGCGCTCCCCGGTGAGCTCGGCCGCAAGATCCAGCGGCCAGGGCTTGCCCACCGCCTCGATGACGCGCGGGCAGAAGGCACCGCCCGTCAGCGCCGCGACGCGCGCGATGATGCCGGCGTGGTCATCGAGCGGGATGGTCTCGACCGCGCCCATCTCGCGCGCGAGTGCAAGCGCCTCCGCCCGCCGCGACAGCGCGATCACGCGTGCGCCCGCCAGCGTGGCGAGGCGCGTGAGCAGCGCGCCGAGGAAGCCGATGCCGATGATGGCCACGTCCTGCCCGGCGGCAATGCCGCTGCGCGCGAAGATGTTCATCGCGCAGCCCAGCGGTTCGCCGGGGAAGGGCGTGTCGCCCAGCGCCGGCGGCAGCGGCAGCACGCATGCGGCCGGCGCGATATCGTATTCGGCATAGGCGCGGAAGCTCAGCGCCGCGACGCGCTGGCCTGGTGCCAGGCCACGCACCTCCGCGCCCACCGTGTCGATCACGCCCCAGCCCTCATGCCCGAGGTCGCCGGGAGGGGTGGGAAACTGCATCCACTCAGGCCCGGCCCAGGGCGTGAGGTTGGAGGCGCAGACGCCGCAGCCCTGGATGCGGATGCGCACCTCGGCCGGGCCGGGCTCGGGCACAGGCACCTCCGCCAGGTGCAGGCGCCCCGGTCCGTCCAGCACCGCCGCCCGCATCAACCGCCCCTCCATCGCACCACCTCCACCGATCTCGGAGGCGTCAACGCGGAAGCCGGCGCGCTGTTGCATCCGAGCAGGCGCGATGCGCGTTGAGCCCGCATGGTCGGCACCCACACCACCATCGCGGCGGAGCAGGCGCCCTCGCATGGATGACCCTGACGGTGCCGGATGGACGCGCCTGATGCGGCGCGGCGACTGGGCTGCGGCGTGGAGCATTTCCGACGCGGTTCTTGCTGCCCGCGCGGGGCAACGCGATTGGAACGCGCCGCGTCACCTGCAGGCGATCTGGGACGGCTCTCCGCTGGCCGGCCGTCGCGTTCTGGTGCGCTGCTATCACGGGCTGGGCGACACCATCCAGTTTGCCCGCTTCATCCCCGCGCTGCGCGCCATGGCGGGCGAGGTGACGAGCTGGGTGCAACCGGCGCTGATCCCGCTGCTACGCACCATGCCGGGCATCGGCTGGCTGTCGCCGCTGCATGACGGCACGCCAGCGATCGCCCATGATGTGGATATCGAGATCATGGAACTGGCCCATGCCTTGCGCGTGACGCCGGAAAATCTGGCGGCTGAGGTGCCGTATCTGCATCCCCGGGCACCACGGGAACGCGCAGCCGGGCTTGCGGTAGGGCTGGTCTGGGCAGCGGGCGCGTTCGACCCGACGCGATCGGTGCCGCTGCGTCTGCTGGAAGCGCTCGCAGAGGTTCCGGGGGTGCGGCTCCACATACTGCAGCACGGACCGGCGTTGGCGGAGCGCCCGCCCGGGTTCGGACTGGATGCGGGCCGCGAGGAGATCATGGGTCTGGCATCGCTGGTGTGCGGCCTCGATCTGGTGATCACGGTCGATTCCATGCCGGCGCACCTGGCCGGCGCGCTGGGCGTGCCGGTTTGGCTGATGCTGCGCCATGATGCGGACTGGCGTTGGATGCAGGACCGCGACACGAGCCCCTGGTACCCGACGATGCGCCTGTTCCGGCAGCCGGAGCCTGGCGCCTGGGC
>JBKJNV010000402.1:0-7532 GCA_046593435.1 Roseomonas sp. | reverse complement strand
CGCGCCCATTTGGCGTGGGTGCCGGGCAGGCAGATGCTGGCCTCCGCCGCGCCGCGCCGAGCCATCAGCGCGAGGAGCTTGGTCTCCTCCCCGCGCATGACGTCGGGGACGCCATCGGCGTCGCGGCAGCGCAGGCCGGGGATGATGCGCACGGTGGCCGGGGCGATCGGCAGCAGGCGCGTCGCGGCCGCGATCTCCGCGGCACCGGCGGGGCAATCGAGATAGGGCACTTCGAGCCAGCCCTGGCGGCTGCCGGCCATCCCCGCGATGAGCACGCTGGCCTCGCCATCCGCGAGCCATTCGCCGACCACCTCGGCAAAGGCGGCATCGAAGCCTCCCTGGGGCAGGCGCATGATGCCGAAGGGGGCCTCGCGCGCTTCGAGGACTGAGCCTGCCGCATCGAAGCGCCAGGCGCGGAGGTTGGTGCTGCCCCAGTCGATGCCGATCATGCCCTGCCCTACCTCACACTTGCGCCGCCACGGACTCGCGACCAACACTACGCCGGTACGGGCAACAAAGCCCGATCGGAGAGAACCCGCATGACAACCGCCTTACGCACCGGCGTCACGCTGGCCGTGCTGCTCGCTGCCGGCACAGCCTCGGCCCAGATCGCCGTCTCGGGCAATGACAACAAGCAGCGCCTGGTCAATGGCGTGAACACGGTCGTGGCAAACCCACCGCCCGATACCATAACGATCCTGGATCTCGGCGGCCGCGCACCACGCGTGCTGGGTGAGGTGGCCGTGTCGCATTCGGTGGTGGGGCCGCCGACCTCGGTGGCCATCACGCCCGATGAGCGCTTCGCCATCGTCACCTCCGCCGTGCGCATCGACGAGGCGAACCCGACGCGCACCGTGCCCGACAACCGCGTCTCCGTGGTGGATCTGCGCGCGACGCCGCCGCGCGTGGTGCAGACGGTGGAAGCCGGTGCGGGTCCCTCGGGCGTGTCGATCAACCGCGCGGGCAACCTGGTGCTGGTGGCCAACCGCAATGCCGGGTCGGTTAGCGTGTTCCGCCTCGCGGGCGGGCAACTGGCGCCGGTCTCGACCGTGACGGTGGGGCCTGCGACATCGGGGCCATCGCATGTGCAGTTCACGCCCGATGGGCGGCGCGCGCTGGTGACGCGCGATGGTGATACGGATAGCCGCGTGTCGATCCTCGCCATCGAGGGCGAGACGGTCACCAAGACCGACCGCGACCTGACGGCGGGCATCCGCCCCTATGGCATGGGCATCACGCCCAATGGGCAATGGGCCGTCGTTGCCAATATCGGCCGGGGTTCGGGCGATGCGGATACGGTGAGCCTGATCGACCTCCGCCGCGACATCTACCTGACTGCGGACACCATCAGCGTGGGCCCGACGCCCGAGGGCATCCAGGTAAGCCCGGATAATCGCCATGTCGCGGTGACCATCCATAATGGCTCGGCCCGGCCGCCGGGGCACCCGCTGTTCGGCGTGGCGCAGCTGGTGATCCTGCGCATCGAGAATGGGCGGCTGCGGCGCGTGGCGCAGGCCCCGGTTGGCGCCTGGGCGCAGGGTGTTGCCTTCTCCCGCGATGGGCGGACCATCGTGGTGCAGAACATGGCGGATCGGAACCTCGCGGTGTTCCGCTTCGCCGAGGGGCGGCTGACCGATACGCGCCAGCGCATCGCGGTGGGTGGCGGGCCGGCCGCGATCCGCACCGCCGAGCGGTAGAGGTCCGCAGCCCTGGCGCATGTGGACTGCTACGCCTCGCTCAACTGCCCCGGGCCTATCTTGGCTCGGTTGGATCGAGTTCGGCAGCCTGCGGCGGTCCAACGTCGTATTGGCGTAGGTGCTCCGAAGGCTGTCCGTTGCGAGCCGGAGGCTCGCTACGGAGGCGATTTTCCTATCTGGGTAAACTCGAAATGATCGGTTAAGAAGATGAATGCGCGGTTGGGTGAACCGGGCGGAAGCCGTTGGTCAGCTGGCTGCAGACGTCACAGCTTAGTCAGGTACGGCGTTTCAGTACGAACGTCGCCGCACAAACAGATGAGATGCCAATTGACCTCCGACTTCGACGAAGCTGTAGAAGCTGCCGGAGTTGTCGGGCTCGGCGCGATATCCATTGCAAGCGCATCGGCAAGCGCGACTTTAAGCGTGCGGGCGAACTTCGCTCTCCATCATCTTCGGGCGGCAACACGAGCAGCGCGCAGTGCCTGCGAAATTGAGCAGAACAACGTGGCCGCGGAGTTTGGGCCGTGGTTCGAAGACATGCTCATGCTGGTTCCCGTATCTGTCGTGATGGCAGGCGCCGCGCTGGAGGCCAACGCGAACGAAATCGTCCAAGACATCCTGGATGGTTCGACTGGCTTGTCGGTCACAGAAGGGCGAAGGCTGCTTCTAACCGATCTCAAGGAGGATCGCTCCGGCAGCTCAATGGACAAGTACCGGCGATTGGCCTTGCTGTTTGACAAGGTGCCATCCAAGGGTGAGGCGGCTTGGCAGGACGCCGAACTGCTGGTGAAGTTCCGGAACGCATTGATGCACTTCAAACCGGCATGGGACCACGAGAAGGACGTGCACGACAGCAAGCTCGTTGCCGCTCTGAGGAGCAGGATCCCAGTTAATCGGGCGTACCAATCCAGTTTTCAATTTCCGAACGGATACATGACGTACGGCTGCGCGAGGTGGTCGGTGCTGAGCGTCCTTGCATTCTCCGCGACTTTTAGCGCACTGCTTGGCGTGAAGAACAGGTTTGAAGGAAGGCCTTTCGACCTCGCGCCTCCCTCCCCGGTCCCGCAGGCTCCCTCTTAAATGGTGTTCCAGAGCGTGACCCCCAGCCTTCGCCTATCGCCGAGTGAGCACAGACCGGCAAGACCGCTCCGGGGAGGTGCTGACGGCGTGGCGCAGCTGGTGATCCTGCGCATCGAGAATGGGCGGCTGCGGCGCGTGGCGCAGGCCCCCGTTGGCGCCTGGGCGCAGGGTGTTGCCTTCTCCCGCGATGGGCGGACCATCGTGGTGCAGAACATGGCGGACCGGAACCTCGCTGTGTTCCGCTTCGCCGAGGGGCGGCTGACCGATACGCGCCAGCGCATCGCGGTGGGTGGCGGGCCGGCCGCGATCCGCACCGCCGAACGCTGAGGGCGCACCCCGTGGCGCATATCGACTACTACGCATCGCTCAACAGCCCCTGGGCCTGGCTGGGCTCGGCGCGGATCGAGGCGATGGCCGCGCGCCACGGGGCGAGCCTGCGCATCTGGCCGGTGGATTTCTCGGTGATCTTTCCGGCCTCGGGCGGCGTGGCGCTGCCCAAGCGATCGCCGCAGCGGCAGGCCTATCGGATGATGGAGCTCGCGCGCTGGCGAGACCATCTGGGCGTGAAGCTGACGCTGCGGCCGGCGGCGTTTCCTTTCGCCGAGCCGCTTGCCGCCCACGCCGTGATCGCGTTGCGGGAAGGCGGTGACGATGCCGGGGCCATCCGCCTTGCGCACCGGGTGATGCGCGCGGTTTGGGCCGAGGATCGGGACCCGGGGCTGCCGGGCACGCTCGCGGCGCTCATCGACGAATGCGGGCTGGATGCGGGGCCACTGCTGGCGCTGGCGGCCGAGCCGCGCTGGTCGGAACAGCGGCGCGCCGATAGCGAGGCGGCACTCGCGCGTGGCGTCTTCGGGGCGCCGAGCTATGTGATCGGTGAACAGATTTTTTGGGGCCAAGACCGGCTTGAGTTCGTGGAGTATACATTGCAGCAATGAGAGTAACGGCTGCTTGACCTGAGCCCGTCCAACTTATAGACGGATAGTGTAACCTTGCGGCAGTGAGATGATGGGCGTCGGCCCGAATTCCAGCCAGGAGTTGCAGGCACTTCGCGAGAGTGAAGAACGCTTCAGGTCGCTCTGCGCCGCCATCGCCGCAATTCTGTTCGAAACGAATACCTGCGGTTGCATCATCGGCGACATTGCACCCTGGTGCGCCTTTACGGGCCAGGCCCCGGAGCAGGCGGCCGCACAGCACTGGACCAAGGCGGTGCATCCCGAAGACCGCGCGCGGATCTTGGCAGACTGCCAGGTCGCCACGCGCAATCCCGGCCCCTGCGAGGTCGAGTGCCGCCTGCGTCGCGCCGATGGCGCATGGCGCTGGATGCGCGTGACCAGCACCCCGATGCGGGATGCGACGGGCACGTTGAAGGCATGGGCCGGCATGATGACCGACATCACCGATGCCCACCTCCTCAAGCAGGAGCTTCTCGACACACGGCGCCGCTTCGAACTGGCATTGGCGAATTCTCCGGTCACGCTGCTCGAGCAGGACCTGAATCTGCACTACCGTTGGGTCCACAATGCCCCGCGTGAGTTCCCTGCGGACGCCATTATTGGCCGCACCGATGCAGAGCTTCTGGCACCCGAAGCGGCTGCGCCGATCATTGCGCTCAAGCGCCGCGCGATCGCGAGCGGGCAGGCGCAGCGGGCGGAGGTGGTGGCCTATGCGCCGGGGTACCGGCCGGCGGAGTTCGACCTGAGCGTCGAGCCGCGGCGCGATGCGGCCGGCGCGATCATCGGCGTCATGTCCGCGGCCGTGGACATCACGGCGCGCAAGCGGGCCGAAGCGGCGCTGCGCACCAGCGAGGAACGCTTCCGCCAGCTGTTCGAACAATCCGCAGATGGCATCTTCGTGGCCGATGCAGCCGGCCGGTATGTGGATGCGAACCCGGCCGGATGCGCGATGTTCGGCTACACGCGTGCGGAGCTGCTGACGCTGACCTTCGTCGACGTGATCTCACCCGACGAGATCGCCCGACTTTCCGAGCACATGGCAAACCTCGCGGAGGGTGATGTCCAATCCACGGAATGGCGCTTCATCCGGCGCGACCGCACGACCTTCGTCGGGGAGGTTGTAAGCCGGCAGCTGCCCGACGGGCGCCTTCAGGGCATCGTGCGCGACGTCACGGAGCGCCGGCGCGCCGAGGATACGCTGCGCGCGGTGCGCGATACCTTCGTCAAGCTGGTAGACCGGTCTCCCTTCGGCGTCTTCGTCACGGATAGGGATCTGCGCATCGTCCAGGCCAGCGTGGGGGCGCGCAAGGCGTTCGCCGCCGCCCGGCCCGTTATTGGGCGCGATCTCGGCAGCGTTCTGCGCAAGGTGTGGCGCGAGCCAGATGCGAGCGCTGCGGTCGCCCGCTTCCGCGATACCCTGGCAACCGGCGAGCCCTATCGCGCCGAGACCACCGAACGGGGCTTCGGCACCGAGCAGGTCGAGGCGCATGACTGGCAGATCGAACGCATTGCGATGCCCGATGGGCAGCCCGGCCTGGTCTGCCATTTCTACGACCTGACCGAGCGCAGGCGGCAGGAGGAATACGTGCAGCTGCTGGTGCGCGAGGTCAGCCATCGCGCCAAGAACATCCTGCAACTGGTGGATACCGTCGCCCGCCGCACGGCCGCGACCCAGCCGCGGGATTTCGTCGTAAGCTTCAGCCAGCGCATCCGCTCGCTTGGGGCCAATCTGGACCTGCTGGTAAACTCCGACTGGCGCCCGATCTCGCTCGAGGCCCTGATCCGCGCGCAGCTTGCGCATTTCGGCGACCTGCTGGACACGCAGATCATCATTGCTGGCCCGCCCTGCCATGTGACGCCGAGCGCCTCGCCGACGCTGGCGATGGCGGTGCATGAGCTTGCGACCAACGCCGCCAAATACGGCGCCCTGTCCAATGATCAGGGGCGGGTTGAGGTCCGCTGGGATGTGCGGCCGGGCGTTGCCGGCGCATCGCGCTTCAGCCTTGCCTGGACCGAGACCGGCGGGCCGCCGGTCTCGCCGCCGGCGAAGCAGGGTTTTGGGACCACCGTCACGGGTCAGGCGGTGCGGTTGAGCTTCAATGGCAAGGTGACCAGCGATTTTGCGCCCGCCGGATTTTCGTGGCGCATGAACTGCCCTGGCGACGCCATCCTGGACAGGGCCGCTTCGGCGCGCCTGCTGGAGGCTGGCGCGGAAACCAGGCCAACGCTGGACGGATGCGCGTCATCGGGCGGCGCGGGGTCGTCTCGATCGGGGTAGTGACCCTGGCCGAAGGCGCGTCTTGAGCGCCCGTCCACTCGCCCTTCGGGGACTTGGCATTGGCGCGGTGGGCGGCCTACGGTCTGCCTGTCGAACAGCCATGAGGGCACCATGAATCGTCGTCACCTGATCGGCGCCGGCGCGGCGCTGCTGAGCGCGCCTGCCCTGGCGCAGACCGCGCCGCATGCTCATCACGGCCCGGCGCTGCGCCCCCTCGCGCCCTCGCCGGTGCCGTTCAGCAACCTGTTCCAGGGCGGCGCGCCGCATCACATGACACCGCAGCAGGAAGCCCAGCGGGTAACCGAGAGCGATGCGCCCGCCGGGCCGCCGGGGCGCTGGGTGGCCCGCGCCGCCATGCCGATCCCGCGCAGCGAGATGGCCTGGGCGACGGCCTGGGATGGGCGCATGCACGTGGTGGGCGGCTATGGCGAAGGCCAGGTGAACCGCGCCTACCACACCCTGTATGAGCCCGGCGCCGATCGCTGGCTGGACGCTGCGCCGCTGCCGCGCGGTGCGAACCACGTGGCGGTCGCCGCCGATGCCGGGCGCGTCTATGCGCTGGGCGGCTTCATCGAGCAGAACCGCCGCTGCGACGACAAGGCCTTCGTCTATGAGGTGGCGGCCGACCGTTGGCGCGAGATCGCACCCCTGCCCCGCCCGCGCGGCGCTGCGGCGGCGGTGTTCCTCGACGGCAAGCTGCACCTGATCGGCGGGGCGACGGACCCGGCGCCGGAGCGTGCCTCCATCGCCTGGCATGAGGTCTATGATCCCGCGACCGACCGGTGGGAATTGCGCCGACCGCTGCCGGCCGCACGCGACCATGTCGGCTGCGTGGCGCATGCGGGGCTGATCCATGTGGTCGGCGGGCGCTTCAACACCTTCCAGTACAATACCGCGCTGCACCACATCTACATCCCCGCGCGCGACACCTGGGAGGAGCGGGCGCCGCTGCCGACCTCGCGCTCCGGCCACGGCATGGTGGTCTATCGCGACCGGCTGTTCTGCATGGGCGGCGAGGGCGGCATCATCGAGCGCGGGCAGTCGCGCGACGCCAAGGTGTTCGGCCAGATGGAAAGCTACGACCCGGCGACCAACACATGGGCGAAGCACGCGCCCATGACGACGCCGCGCCATGCCGTGGCGGCGGTGACCATCGGTGACTGGATCTACGTGGCTGGTGGTGGGGCGGTGCTGGGTGGGGCGGTGCAATCCGCGGTGCATGAGGCGTTCACGCTGGGTTGAACCGGGCGCCGCTGCGGCCTAGCCCAGATAGCCGATCGTCACCCGCTTGCGGTTCTTCGACCGGTTGATGACATTGTAGCCGGCGACCAGCACCGGATAGAGCATCCGCCGCACCGGGCCGCGCTCGCTGCGCATGCCGGTTTCGCGATCTCCCATCAGGCTGGGGAAGCTGGGGTTGTCGGTGAAGCTGTCCTGCTGGAACAGCGCGGGCATGACCTGGCCCACGCGGAATTCGTCGAAGGGCGGGGTGAACAGCGCGATGTCGGCGGGCAGCGCCGT
>JBKJNV010000025.1:0-3436 GCA_046593435.1 Roseomonas sp. | reverse complement strand
GCGCTCTCCGCGCGCTTGTTCAGCCATGCGCTCTCCGCGCGCTTGTTCAGCCATGCGCTCTCCGCGCGCTTGTTCAGCCATGCGCTCTCCGCGCAATAATCCGCGCCTCCGCCGCCGCTGCCTCCATGTCCAGCGCCTGTTCCGCCACGGTGCGGGAAAAGCCGCCGCGGGCGAGGGCCGCGAGCGCCTTCAGCCGGGCGGGCGGCTCCATCGGCACACGGGCGAAGGGGCCCACGCGGCGGCGGCGGCAATACACCAGCGCTGCGTCCAACTCGCTCTCCGCATCGGTCGGCAGGGCGGCCGCCGCGGTCTCCGCGGCGATGCCCTTGGCCGCGAGATGCGCGCCGATCGCCCGGCGCGACCGGCCAGCCCGCGTGAGGCGCCGGGCGCGGGCCTCGGCGAAGGCGGCATCGTTCACGCTGCCACTGGCCACCATGGCCCGCGCCACCTCGGCCGCGGCGGCCCGGCCGCTGCGCACCGCCTCGGCCAGGTCCTCGCGCAGGGTGCCCTCCGCTTCCGCGCGGCGAGCCCAGCGGTCCACCCGGCGTTCCAGCACGCGGCGCAGCCCCACCTCCGTGGCCGAGAACCGCGCCAGATGGGACAGAGCGGCCTCCCGCAGGCGCCCGGCGTCTGGCGCCTTGCCGGCGGGGCGCTTGGCGCGGTCTGGCGGCTTTTGCGTCATCGCCACAGCCTGCCACGCCGCCGCGCGCCCGGCCACGCCCTCCCGGACGCATACCTGCCTCACGCCGGCATTGTTTGACGCGCGCGCGGCGCCTCTCCAATCTCTCCCTCCTCCGGCCATGGCTGCGATCCGCGCGGCCTGCCGGAAACCTGGAGAGAGGCGATATCGTGATCCCCGCCCTGATGCCGACCTACAACCGTGCCGACCTCGCCTTCGAGCGCGGCGAAGGCGCGTCGCTGTGGACGGAAGACGGCCGACGATTCCTCGATTTCGGGGCCGGCATCGCCACCTCCTCCCTCGGCCATGGCCACCCGCACCTCACCCGCACCATCGCGGAACAGGCGGCCAAGGTCATGCATGTGAGCAACCTGTACCGGGTGCCACAGGCCGAGCGGCTGGCCGCGCGCCATGTCGCCGCATCCTTCGCCGACAGCGTGTTCTTCTGCAATTCGGGCGCCGAGGCGAATGAGGGCATGGTCAAGGCCGTGCGGAAATACCACGCGGAAAACGGCCACCCCGAAAAATTCCGCATGATCTGCTTCGAAGGCGCCTTCCACGGCCGCACGCTGGGCATGCTGAGTGCGACCGGCAATGCGAAATACCTCGCGGGCTTCGGCCCGCCGGTCGAAGGCTTCGACCATGTGCCCTTCGGCAACATGAACGCGGTGCGCGCGGCCATCGGCCCGGGCACCGGCGGCGTCATGATCGAGCCCGTCCAGGGCGAGGGCGGTGTCCGCCCCGCCGACCTGCGCTTCCTGCGCGAGCTGCGCGCCGTCTGCGACGAGTACGGCCTGCTCCTTGCCCTCGATGAGGTGCAGACCGGCATCGGGCGCAGCGGAAAGCTCTGGGCGCATCAATGGGCCGGGATCGAGCCGGACGTGATGTCCTCGGCCAAGGGCATCGGCGGCGGCTTCCCGCTCGGCGCCATCCTGGCAAAGGAACACGTGGCCAAGCACCTCAAGCCCGGCACCCATGGCACCACCTATGGCGGCAGCCCGCTCGCCTGTGCGGCGGGCAATGCGGTGCTGGACGTGGTCCTCGCCCCGGGCTTCCTCGACGGCGTAGACCGCGTGGCGCGGCACCTGTGGCACGCGCTGCTCGGCCTCGCCGAACGTCACCCGCAGGTGATCGAGGGCATCCAGGGCGCGGGGCTGCTGCTCGGCATCAAGCTGCGCCCGGAGGTTCTGAACACCGACATGCAGGCCGCCGCCGTGCGCGAGGGCCTGCTCACCGTCGCCGCGGGGATGAACGTGCTGCGCGTGGCACCGCCGCTCATCATCACCGAAGCGGATGTGGATGAGGCGGTGGCCCTGCTCGGCCCCGCCTGCCTGGCACTCACCCCCGGCCGCGCCGCCGCGGCGGAGTGAGGAAAGTGGCCCGCCGGCATCGCCTGCGGGTCGCCCGCCCGGATGGGCGATCGCCGCCGGTGTGGCGAGCCCAGCGGCCGGACGTCGCCACCCGCACCTAAGCCAACAGGGCTGAGGCCTCCGCCCACAGCCGCGTGGTGAGCGTCGCGGCCGGCTCGGCCACGGCAAGCGCCGCGCCCTGCCCCGCCCAGGCCTGCATCCGCGTGGCATCACCCGCCGCCTCCGCCGCCGCGCGCACCGGCACCATCAACGCGCGCTGCACCGGATAGGGCGCTGGCGCGAGATCGGCGAATGCGTCCGTCACCTGGTTGCGCAAGCCCCGCGCGAGGCGCCCCGAAAAGGCCCGCGTCAGCACCGTCTCGCCATGCGGAATCGCATCCGCATAGGCCGGGTGCAGCCCCGCCTCGGGCGTGCGGAGATACGCCGTGCCGAGCTGCACCGCCGAAGCCCCCAACGCCAGCGCGGCCGCGATGCCCCGCCCATCCATGATGCCGCCCGTGGCGATGACCGGCACGCGCAGCGCATCCGCCACGATCGGCAGCAGTGCGAACAGCCCGGTCAGCTGCGCCTCCGCATCCGCCTGGTCGAAGGCGCCGCGATGCCCGCCCGCCTCCGCCCCCTGAGCAACCACGGCATCCGCACCCGCGGCCTCGGCCGCTCGTGCATCGGCCAGCGTCGTCACCGTAGCAAACCACGCAATGTTGCGCGCCTTCAACGCCGCGACCTGCGCCGGTTCGAACAGGCCCATCATGGTCGAGGCGACGGCCGGGCCGGCGGCGAGCAGGGCTTCGAACTGCTCGTCGAAATCCAGCGTGAAGGGTCCTGGGCCGGGGTCGGCCACCGCCGCCCCGGCGAGCGGGGCCAGCCGGGCGCGCACCGCGGCCTCATGCGCCCCATCGCGCACCGGCGGCGGGTCCGGGATCCAGAGGTTCATCTGGAAGGCACCATTGCTGTTGGCCCGGAACGCGCGCGCCCAGTCGGCGATCACGCCCGGCTTCGACATCAACGCGCCCAGCCCACCCAGGCCCCCGGCATTGGCAACGGCGGCGGCCAGCGCGGGCGGGCTGGCGCTCGCCATCGGCGCCTGCAGGATCGGCAACCGTAGCCCGAAGCGATCGCAAAAGGCCTGGGCGCGCTGGCGTGGGCTCATGCACATGGTATCCCTTGCCGCCCCACACTTGCCGCAGTCTGCAGGCGTGGGCATTGTCCGCCGCCTCATACCGCCCCAGGGAATTATCGCAATGCGCGTCAAGGATGTGAAGAAGGTTGTGCTGGCCTATTCGGGCGGGCTCGACACCTCGGTGATCCTGAAGTGGCTGCAAACCGAGTACAAGTGCGAGGTTGTCACCTTCACCGCCGATCTCGGCCAGGGCGAGGAACTCGGCCC
>JBKJNV010000020.1:0-3048 GCA_046593435.1 Roseomonas sp. | reverse complement strand
AGCGGGTTGCGAGATGCTCGCTCATGTGCGCACCACCCACGCATCGGCGACGGTGACGCCGCGTTCATGGACCAATAGCGGGTTGATCTCCGCCTCCGCGATATCGGGGCGAAGGGCGAGGCGGGACACCGCGACGATGGCCTGCGCCAGCGCCTCAACATCGCCCTTCGGCAGTCCGCGCCAGCCGGTGATGGGCGTGAGGCCGCGCACCTCGGCGATCATCTCCCGCGCCTCCGCGACTTCGACCGGCGCGATGCGCAAGGCGACGTCGCGCCATAGCTCGGCCATCACGCCGCCGGCGCCGACCAGCACCACCGGCCCGACCTCGGGGTCGCGGCGGAAGCCGATGATCGCCTCGGCCAGGCCCTTGGCCATGGGCTGCACCAGGAAGCCGGTGAGGCGGGCAGCGGGCGCCGTCGCGCGAACCCGGTCGCGCATCGCGCTGAGCGTGACGCGCAGCGCGGCCCCATCCTTCACATGCAAAACAACGCCGCCAACCTCGGTCTTGTGCGCGAGGTCCGGCGACAGGATCTTGGCGGCGACCGGATAGGCGATGTCATCAGGGATCGCCTCCGGATCGGTCACGACATGCACAGCGCTGTCGAGGCCGCAGGCTGCGAACAGCGCGCGCGCATCCGCTTCATCGGGCGCGTCAGGCAGCACGTGGACCGGCGGGGCCACCAGCGGTGCCGTTCGCGGTCGGCGCCAATCGCAGAAAGCGCGGATCGCATCGGCGCAGCTCTCCGGTGTACGGAAGGCCGGGATGCCGGCCTCCCCGAGCAGGCGCAACGAGGCATCCGCCTGGGGGACCAGGAAGGCCGCGATGGGCTTTGGATGGCCAGCTTCGCGTGCCGCGAGGATGCCCGCCACCGCATCATGCGGGCGGAATTGCGCGGATGAGCCGATGACCGAAATCGCCACATCGGTGTCCTCGGCCGCTTGCAGGGCGGCGACCACCGCCTTCACCTTCTCAGGCTTTGTCCCCGCGAGCGTCACATCCAGCAGGCGCGAGCCGTGATGCGCCACACCCGCGGCATCCAGCGCGGCAGCGCAGGCCGAATCCGGTGCGCGCGTCTCGATGCCCGCAACACCCAGCGCATCCACGGCCATGGCACCGCCGCCGCCCGTGGTCGTCATCACGCCCACCGCACGCCTCGGTGCAGCAAGCGGGCGCCGCCCCACCATCAGCGCCGGCAGTTCGAGGAAGCTTTCGAGCGTGGTTGCGCGTGCGATTCCATGCGCGCGGAAGAAAGCGTCCGCCGCCGCATCGCTGCCGGCGAGCGCACCGGTGTGGCTATTCGCCAGTTCCGCCCCAAAACTGCTGCGGCCAAGCTTGAAGGCGATGACCGGCTTGCCCGCCGCATGCGCGCGGCGCGCAGCATCGGCCAATTTCTCCGGAGCGCGGATGGCTTCGAGAAACAGCAGGATCGCGTCCACGTCCGGATCATCGACCAGCATCCCCGCGATCTCGCCGGCCGTCAGATCCGCCTCATTGCCGGTGCCGATCAGGTGCGAGAAGCCGATGCCGCGCGCGGCACCGCGCGACATGATCGCGCCCATCATGGAGCCCGACTGGCTGACCAGCGCGAGCCGCCCGGCAGGGATGCTCTCAGCCTCAAGCGCCGCGTTGACCGAGCAGGCGATGCGCGCATTGAGGTTCACGAGCCCCATCGAGTTGGGCCCGAGCAGACGCAGCCCCGCGGCTTGCGCCGTGGCCAGCAGCCGGGCCTGCAGGGCCAAGCCCGCCGGGCCAGCCTCGGCGAAACCATCGGCGAGGATGGCCGCGACCTTGATGCCATGCGCCGCGATGGCCGCGATCTGGCCTTCGACGTGTTCGGTGTTCAGCAGCACATAGGCAAGGTCCACGGGGTGCGGAACATCGCCGAGCGTGGGGTAGGCACGCTCCCCCAGCACCGTGTCCGCACGTGGATTGACCGGGTAGATCGCGCCCGCATAGCCGTGCTTGCGCAGATAAATCTGCGCCCGCGCGGTCAGCCGCGCGGGGTCCGAGGAAGCGCCGATTAGCGCAATGGAACGCGGCGCGAGCAGCGCCTGCGCGATCCCGTTCACTTCGGCGCCCGCGGCGGCCGCTGCGAGAAGCTACGCCCGAAGACCCCTTCCGCAATGCGGTTCTTCATCATCTCCAGCGACCCACCCGCGATCATCCAGCCCCGCGTCCGCCGCACGCAGTATTCGATCAGCATGTCCTTCGAGTAGCCCATGCCCCCCATCACCTGCATCGATTCATTGGCGGCGAACCAGCCCGCCTGGTTGCAGGCGTATTTCGCAATCGCGACTTCCTGTGCATCCGGCAGGCCGTTCCCACCATTCACCGCCGCGCGGTACAGCAGCAGCCGCGCGCCATCCAGCGCCACGCGCATCTCCGCGAATTTCCATTGCAAGCCCTGGAACTCGGACAACGCCCGGCCGAACTGCTTGCGCGTCTCGGCATGCGTCTTGGCTTGAGCGAAGGCATATTCCCCCAGCGCCAGCGAGCGCGTCGTGTTGCCGACCCGCTCCACATTGAAGCCGGCGATCTGCTTCTTGAAGCCGCCCGGCCCCAGCAGCACCATCTCGGGGGCGATATAGACATTGTCGAAATACAACGAGCACCACTCTTCGTCATTCATGTACAGGCTCGGCTGGCCGGTGGAGAAACCCTCCATCCCGCGTTCGACCAGCACGGAACCGATGCCGTCCACCCCCGGCCCGAAGCGGCAATAGATGACGAAGACTGACGCCTCGCCGCTGTTCGTCGTGAACACCTTCTGGCCGTTCAACCGCCACCCCGCGCCATCAGGCGTACAATGGGTGGTGAGGTCCGTGAGCGCGGATCCGGCATCCGGCTCGGTCATGCCGACCGCGGCGACCGCCTCACCGCGCAGCAGCGGGCCGAAATACTTCTCCCGGTGCAGCGGCGTGGCGTATTCAGCGAAGGTGCGCAAGGCGCCGAAATTACCGGCCTGCAGGACATCCGCGCTGCGCGGGCAGACAAGCGCGATCTGCTCCATGGCCAGCACCGCATCCATCAGCGCCCCACCCTGCCCG
>JBKJNV010000662.1:0-8031 GCA_046593435.1 Roseomonas sp. | reverse complement strand
GTGCGCTGCGCCCCCTCCCCAAGCCGGCGCGCCTCCGGCGAGGCGCAACTCCTCCTCCGAACCAAGAACCAACACATGGAGGTCGAGGATCGACACGATCCTCGCGGGGTCCAGGGGCAGCGCCCCTGGCCTTTCTTCCATGATCACCTGGTTCAATGAGAACGGCCTGCTGCTCGGCCTCGCGCTTCTCGATGGGCTTGCCTATGCGGCCTTGGTGTTCATGGTTTCTGTGGGCCTGAACCTGGTGTTCGGCGTGCTGCGTGTGCTGAACGTGGCGCACGGGTCGTTCTACGCGATCGGGGCCTATGCGGCCGCGACCCTGGGCGGGCTGGCTGGGTTGCCGGCCTGGGCGTCGCTGCCGATGTTGGTGTTGGCGGCGGTGCTGGTGGGGTTGGTGCTCGGGCCGTTGATCGAGCGTGTGTTGCTGCGCCGGATCTATGCCGAGGAGCCGGTGATCCAGCTTCTGGTGACGTTTGCGTTGTTCATGATCCTGGAGGATGCGCAGAAGCTCATCTGGGGCGTGCAGCCGGTGAGCAATGATGCAGCGGTGCGCTGGCTGGGCACGGTGGATGTGCCGTTCGGCGGCGATGTGATTCCCTTCACGGCGTACCAGTTGTTCCTGCTGCCAGGGGTTGCGCTGGCGACGCTGGTGGGCCTTGCCTGGTTCCTGCGCCGGACGCTGACGGGGCGCGTCATTGTGGCGGTGACGGTGGACCGCGAGGCGGCGACGGCGATGGGGATCGACGCCAAGAAGGTGTTCCTGCTGACGTTCACCGCGGGTGCGGTGCTGGCGGCCTTGGGCGGCGCGCTGGCCTCGCCGACTACGTCGCTGGTCCCGGGTATTGGGGCGCAGACGATTGTGCTGTCGTTCGCTGTCATCGCGACGGCCGGGCTTGGCCAGATCGAGGGGGCGGCGCTGACCGCGCTGCTGATTGGCTTGGGCAGGTCCGTCGCGGTGTATTTCGCGCCTGAGCTGGAGGTTGTGGTGCCCTACCTGATCATGGTGGCGGTGTTGCTGGTGCGGCCGCAGGGGCTGTTCGGCGCGGCAGAGGCGCGACGGGTATGAGGCGCGCCGAGCCGACCGACTGGATGCGGCCCACATGGGCCGAGCGCTCGAATGGGCGCCGCCGGAAGTCCGGCGCAAGGCCAGCAGGCGGAGCCTGCGCCCGCCGTTTGAGGGCACAACAAACTGGCAACGGCCATTTTTCATGGCCATTGCCATGAGGCGCGCGGAGCCTTGGCTGGCGCTGGCCGGCGCGCTGGCGCTGGTGGCGGTGGCCTGGACGGCGCCGTGGCTGCGCTTCGTCCTCACACTCGCGCTGGCCAAGGGCATTGCGGTGCTGGGCATCCTGCTGCTGCTGCGCGCGGGGCAGGTGAGCTTCGGGCACGCGATGTATGCCGCGATCGGGGCGTATGTGGTGGCCTTCGCGGCGCCCTCGATGGGGGATGTGCTGATTCTGCTGCCCACCGCGATCGCGACGGCGGGGCTGGCGGGGCTGCTGATCGGCCTGTTCATCACGCGGTATCGCGAGATCTTCTTCTCGATGCTGAACCTGGCGCTGAGCATGGTGCTCTATTCCCTGCTGGAGAAATTCTACGCCATCACCAAGGGATCGGACGGCATTCGCGTGGCCCCGCTCAAGATCGCGGGGATGGCGATGGAGGGCCCGATGGCGGGGTGGGTGATGTTCGGCACCGCGCTGGCGGTGGCGGCGGGATTCTGGTTGGTCGCACGACGCTTCCTGGTCTCGCCGATGGGCGAGGCGCTGTCGGCGATCAAGACGCGCGAGACCAGGCTGGAATTCATGGGCGTCTCGGCGCGCGGGGTGCTGCTGGTCGCCTATGTGTTTTCCGCGCTGATGGCCGGTGCGGCGGGGGCGATCATCGCGATGACGACGCGGCACGTCACGCCGCTGCTCGCCTATTGGACGAGCTCCGGCGAGCTGGTGTTCATCGCGATCCTGGGCGGTGCGGGCGGCGTGCTGGGGCCCTTCCTCGGGGCTGTGACCTATGAGTTGATCCGCGTCTATGCGGCGGCGGCTTTCGCCGACATCTGGCAGATGGCCTTGGGCCTTGCGCTGCTGGGCGTGATCCTGTTCGCACCCGGCGGCGTCTGGGGCTTGATCGCGGCGCTGCTGCGCCGGGCGCGTGTGACGTGAGCGCGCCGCGCGAACATCCCGGCGCGCCTTCGCGCGACATGGGCGCGCTGCTCGAAGCGCGTGGGCTGCGGCTTGCCTTCGGCGGCGTGAAAGCGGCCGATGGCATCGACCTGTCCGTGATGCGCGGGGAGTTCCTGGCCATCATCGGGCCGAACGGGGCGGGCAAGACCACCTTCATCAACATGACGACCGGCTACCTGCGGCCGCAGGGCGGTTCCATCCATTATGATGGGGAAGACATCACCGGAATGGCGCCGCGGGCGATCGTGAAGCGCGGGATCGGGCGCAGCTTCCAGCTGCCGCAATTGTTCACCGAGCATACGGTGCTGCAGAACGCCGCACTCGCCATCGCGGCGCGGCGTGGCGTGTGGCGGCCCTTCGCGCCGCTGCTGTCGGTCGGCGTGATCGATGAGGCGCGCGACCTGCTGGCGCGCTTCGGCCTGGATGATATTCGCGACAGCCGTGCGGACACGCTCAACGAGGGGGCGCGCAAGCTCGCGGATATCGCGATGGCGGTGGCACTCCGCCCGCGGCTGCTGCTGATGGATGAGCCGACTTCAGGCGTTGCGGCGTCGGAGAAGATGAACGTGGTCGAGACGCTGGCGCGCGTGCTGCGCGAGTCGGAGGTGACGGCGGTGTTTGTCGAGCATGACATGGATGTGGTGGAGCGGTTTTCCGACCGCGTGGCGGTGTGGTCGCAGGGGCGCATCCTCGCGCTGGGTCCGCCGGGGGAGGTGCTGCGCGACCCCGCGGTGCTGCGCGAGGTGATCGGGGTGGCCGCTGTCGATCCGAGCTTGCCCCATGCTTGATATGGAAAATGTCTCGGTCAGCATCGCCGGCGCGCCGGTCCTGCGCGGCGTGACGCTGCATGTGCCGGCCGGCGGGCGGGTCGCGCTGATCGGGCGGAACGGCGCGGGCAAGACAACATCCCTGCGCAGCTTCATGGGGCTGCTGCCGTTGAGCGGGGGCAGCATTCGCATCGCCGGCGAGGATGCCGCCAGGCTGCCGGCGCATCACCGCGCACGGCTGGGCATCGGCTATGCACCGGAGGAGCGGCGGCTGTTCGGCACCTTCTCGGTGCGCGAGAACATGCTGCTGCCGGCCGAGGTGCTGGGGCTTTCGGCGGCCGAGATCCGGCGGCGGCTGGACCTGGTCTTCGGCCTGCTGCCGGAGCTGGTGGAGCTGGCCCCGCGGCGGGCGGGCGGGCTTTCGGGCGGGCAGGGCAAGATGGTGGCGCTGGGCCGTGCGCTGATGGTGGGCACGCGGGCGGTGATGCTGGATGAGCCGTTCCAGGGCCTGGCACCGGCGCTGGCGCTGCGCTACGCCGAGGCGCTCAAGCGCCTGCGCGATGCGCTGCCGGACCTTGCCATTCTCATCGCCGAGAGCAATCCGGAGCTGCTGCGCACGCTGGTCGAGGCGACCTTCGTGATCGAGCGGGGCGAGATTGCGTGAGGCGGGTGCATCGCCTATAGAAAGCGGCCTCGCGGCCGGTCGGACATCGGCGGCGCCATGATGATTTTCCGAAGAGCAGAGCGATGAAGCCCGACATCCACCCTGAATACCACGAGATCAAGGTCATCATGACCGATGGGTTCGAGTACACGACCCGGTCCTGCCACGGGAAGGCGGGCGACGTGATCCGCCTGGACATCGACCCGAAGACCCACCCGGCCTGGACCGGCGTGCAGCGCGTGATGGACACGGGCGGGCAGATCGCCAAGTTCAACCGGAAGTTCGCCGGCATCGGCGCCCGCAAGGCGGGCTGAGCGACGCGGCCCGCGCCTCAGGCGCGGGTCAGCTGGCGGCTGATGCAGTCGGCGTTGGTGCAGGCTGGCGGGTTGCCTCGTGACCGTGAAGGCTGCCTGCGGGCATGCGTCCGTCCCGATAAAAACCAGCGACCGCCGCCCGTCATCGGCGCCTCGGCGCAAGCCCGTGCAGCGCCTTTGCCCCAAAGCGAAGCAGCGGCATCCCCGCCTGCGCGAAGGCGAGCACATCCCCTACAAAACCCGGCTTGCCCATGCGCGCCGGCACTATCGGGCGGTGGATGGTGAAGTGCCGGCGCTTGAGGTCCGCTGCCACCGGCGTGTCCGCGAAGACCTCGAACCCCTTGGGCATCCGTTGCAGAGGATCGCCGGGGCGCAGCGCAAGCTTTGCCTTGTGCAGGCTGGCCAGCGTTGCTGCCCAGGCCGCGGGCGCATGCGCGATAGCCTCGCGCAGGGCAGCGAGCTCCGCCGGCGGGGGCATGTAGAAGCCCATCGCCAGGAACGGAGGCTCCGCGCCGCCGAGCTGGATGTAGAGCATGTGCAGCGTGCCGCGCGTGCCGTCGCGGGTCAGCACGATGCCCGCATGCGTCTTGTAGGGCGTTTTGTCGGCGGAGAACCGCGTATCCCGGTGCAGCCGGAAGACCGATTTCTTAGGGTCCCCACGCAGCGGCAGGTCGTGCACGGCGAAGGCCAGGTTCAGGCTCTCGATCAGCGCCGCAGCGGGGGCGATCACTGCCGCCTCATGGCGGTGCCTGTTGAGCGCGAACCATTCGCGGTTGTTGTTCGCGGCAAGTTCGATGAAGAAGGCCGTGGCGTCGGCGGGGAAGCCCTGGAAGCCTTCCCGCGCCGGCACGGGCCTCAGTTCCGCTCGTAAATCAGCCGGGCGCGCAGGGTGCCCGGCAGGGCGCGGAGTTCGGTGAGGATCGCTTCCGCCTCGCTGCGCGCATCGGAGCTGTCCACCACCACGTAGCCGAGCTCGTTGGCCGTCTGGAGGTACTGGGCGGAGATGTTCAGCGAGCGCCGGCCGAAGACCTCGTTGATGCGCGAGAGCATCCCTGGCGCGTCGCGGTGCAGATGCGTCCAGCGCGCGCCGGTGGGCCGCGCGGGCAGTTGCACATTGGGGAAGTTCACTGCACCCAGCGTGGTGCCGGTGTCGCTGTACTCCGCCAGCTTCTTCGCCACTTCCTCGCCGATGCGCTCCTGCGCCTCACCCGTGGACCCGCCGATATGCGGTGTCAGGATGACGTTGGGGATGCCCTGCAGCGGGGAGACAAAAGCCTCACCGTTGCGCGACGGCTCGATGGGGAAGACATCGACGGCCGCGCCCAGGATATCGCCGCGCTTGAGCGCATCGGCCAACGCATCGAGGTCGATGACGGTGCCGCGGGCATTGTTCACGACCACCGTGCCCTTCTTCATCTGGCCGATCTCGCGCGCGCCGATCATGCCGACGGTGTCCGTGGTTTCGGGGACATGGATCGTGATGGCGTCGGAATTCGCGAGCAGGTCGGGCAGCGAGGCGGCCTGGCGCGCATTGCCGTGCGGCAGCTTGGCGGTGTGGTCATGGTAGAGAACGCGCATGCCGAGCGCCTCGGCCAGGACCGAGAGCTGGCTGCCGATATTGCCGTAGCCGATGATGCCGAGCGTCTTGCCGCGCATTTCCCATGAATTCGCCGCCGACTTGTCCCAGCCACCGGCATGGGCCGAGGCGGATTTCGGGAAAATGCTGCGCATCAGCATGACGATCTCGCCCAGGGTGAGTTCGGCGACCGAGCGGGTGTTGGAAAACGGCGCGTTGAACACGGCAATGCCGCGCCGCTTCGCGGCTTCGAGGTCCACCTGGTTGGTGCCGATGCAGAAGCACCCCACGGCGATCAGGCGGTCCGCGGCGGCGAAAACCTCCTCCGTCAGCTGGGAGCGGCTGCGGATGCCGAGGATGTGCACGCCCTTCACGGCCTCGCGCAGGGCTTCGCCATCCAGTGCCTTGGGGACGCGCGTTACGTTTTCATAGCCGGCACCACCGAGCAGGGCGACGCCGCTATCCGCGATGCCCTCCAGTAGCAGGATGCGGATTTTGTCCTTGGGGAATGAGATGCGGTTCATGGGGTGCTTCCTGCCCAAGCGCAGCTGTCGAAGCAAGGGACGCCGCGTGTGGCGCAAGCGGGTTGCATGCGGGGCACGGCTTAGATTACATTTAGGAAATCTTCGGTGGGACTCGACGGAATGACTGGGCGGAAGCGGGCGTCGCCATTGCTGGCGGGGCTCCTCGAGATGACAGCGGGTGAGCCGGCGGCACGGCGGGCCTTGGCGCACGCGCTACGCCTGGGTGTGACGTTGCGGATGGGAGAGCGTGCGGTGGCGTTGTTCGCTCTCTCCTTGATCGAGGCAGCCCGACGCGCAGGGCCGAAGGCGGCCTGATTCAGGCTAACGGGTTGTATCCAGCGATGGCATGTCCGTCGCCCTGGCCGCAGCGCTGCTCGTGTCGCTCCCTACGTGTTAAGGATTGAACAGGAAGCCGGCATACGTTACGCTTTCGTTCGAACTTGTGGTTTCTTGTGGTCGCCACTCAGAACGAGGAGCACGCTGATGCCAAGCACGCGCTTTATGTTCAGCACAACCAAAACCCTGCCGGGGCAGACGATTCAACTTCGGCATAAGGGCCTTTGGCTCGCGAAGAATGCGAGCGGCGATATCACCAAGCAGGTGATGTGGGCGCGCACGCTGCTCACCACGACAATCGCCGCTTTGTCTTCCGGACTGAACAGTACCGACAAAGCCCACGCCAAAACGTATTTCATGACGCCCGACGGTGGACCAAGTCCAGGCGATTGCACGGTGATCCAAACAAAGCTGCAGCAAATCAGCCAGGGCCTGTCGACGGATCTCACGCTCAAGCTCGGCGGCGATGGCGCGCACGGGTTCGTCGTCCAGCGGGGCAACACCTTTGGAGCGCTGCATGTGAGCAAGAATACCCTCATGCGCGGGGATGAACTGGGCGTGATCACCTTGATGCACGAAGCGAGCCACAAATTCGCCGCAACCGAGGATGGCGATGGCGGGGCCGGGGGTGGAGACAGCGAGGAAGCGGGCTATCGCAAGGCTAATGACACAGGCTGGTGGCGTGACGGCCTGACGCCTCAGCTCGCTATCAACAATGCCGATAGCTACGCCTATTTCGCCTATCGGGTCGGGACAGACCGCGGCGTCAGGCGGCCCTGAACCACTCCGCATGGCGAGGGGAATGCGCGCCGTCATACCGGCTCGCTCGCAGGTCAATTGGTGCCGTGCGCGTCCTCATGGACACGCTGCCCGCACCAGCACGTGCCGCTTCTTGCCCAGCGAAAGCGTCAGTACACCGTCGCGCAGGTCTGCGTCGGACAGGGTGTGGGCCGTGTCTTCAAGCAATGTGCCGTTGAGCGAAATGCCGCGGCCGGCAACGTGCCGTCGGCCTTCGCCCTTGGAGGTGGTGAAGCCGGCCTGGATGAGCAGGTCGATGACGGGCGTTCCCAGCCGCGCGGTGATGGTGGGCAGCGAAGCGCCCGCCGCATTGCCCTGGACGAAGGTGCGGTGCGCGGTCTCGGCGGCCTGCATTGCCGCGTCACGGCCGTGGAGCAGGGCAGTGGCCTCGGTGGCGAGAACCTTTTTTGCCTCATTCACCTCGGCACCGCCGAGGGCAGCCAGGCGCGCGATCTCATCGAGCGGGAGTTCGGTGAACAGGCGCAGGAAACGGCCGACATCGGCATCCTCGGTGTTGCGCCAGAACTGCCAGTAGTCGTAGGGGCTGACGCGCTCGGCGTTCAGCCAGACCGCACCGGCCGCGGTCTTGCCCATTTTCGCACCCGAGGCGGTGGTCAGCAGCGGCGTGGTCAGCGCATGCGCCTCGCCGCCCGTCACACGTCGGATCAGGTCGGCGCCGAGCACGATGTTCCCCCACTGGTCGGACCCGCCCATCTGCAGGGCGATGCCGTGGCGACGATGCAGTTCGAGGAAGTCGTAGGATTGCAGCAGCATGTAGTTGAATTCGAGGAAGGAGAGGTTCTGCTCGCGCTCCAGCCGCAGTTTTACGCTGTCCATCGACAACATGCGGTTGACCGAGAAGTGGCGCCCCA
>JBKJNV010000597.1:0-10285 GCA_046593435.1 Roseomonas sp. | reverse complement strand
GCCCCGGCCAGCGCCTCAGGCGTTGCGCCGCTTGCGTGCAGGCTTTGCGCGATCCGGTTCGCTTCCGCCTCGCCGGGCTTCGAGAGCGGCCAGGCGTTGTTCCAGGGCGGCGATCCGCTCCAGCAGGGCTGCTTCGCGCTCTCCGCGGGGGGCAGCGCCAGGCTCGCCGCCGCCGCGCGCATCGCGCTCAGCCCCAGGTGGAAGGTCAGCGGGCGTGGCCCCCGGCGTGGTGGCGGGGGCGGCATCACGCGCGGCATGGGGAAGCAGGCGCGCCATGCGCTCGGCGAGCAGGGGATCGGCGATCAGCGCCTGGAGCTCGCTCTGCCAGAGCGCGATCCAATCCTGCGCCAGCTGATCCAGCGTGGGGGTGGGGGGCGGCGACATTCCTGGTCGGCATCCTTGCGGCATTCCTCTCGGCGCCAGAGTAGCGCGGCGGGGAAACCGCGCCAGGGCATGAAAGCGCCCTTCGCGTCGCAGCAAAGCCCGGCTAGTGTTCATCTCACGAGTGAAGACGGGACCGCGATCATGGCGCAGAACACAGCCGAGCGTGCCGAACCCGGGGCAGCGCCCCAGCCTCCGGTTGTCGTGAAGAAATACGCCAACCGCCGCTTGTACAATACGGAGAGTTCTTCCTACGTCACGCTCGATGACCTTGCGAAGCTGGTGCGCATCGGCCGTGACTTCGTGGTCTATGACGCGAGATCGGGCGACGATATCACGCGTTCGGTGCTGACCCAGATCATCGTCGAGGAAGAGAGCAAGGGTCACAACCTGCTGCCCACGCCCTTTCTGCGCCAGCTCATCGGCTTCTACGGCGACAACATGCAGGGGTTGGTGCCGCGCTACCTCGAATTCGCGATGGAGGGATTCTCCCGCCAGCAGGAGCAGATGAAGACCGCGATGGAGCGCACCATCGGCGGGCTGATGCCCTTCACGCCGCCGGCCATCGGCGGCGGGCTGGAAGAACTCGGCAAGCAGAACATGGCGATGATAGAGCGCGCGATGTCGCTGTTCACGCCCTTCGCGCGGAGCGAGGCGCGCGGTGAACCGCCGAGCGTGGAAGCACTGCAAGCTGAGATCGAGCGGCTGCACGTCCTGCTCGCGGACAAGGACAAGAAGGGCTAGCCCTCAGGGGCAGGCCTGCCGCAGCCCGCCGCCGAGGCGCAGTGGTGCTGTCCGCAGCGCGAGGCCGGTGGCGTCATCCGTCTCCACGAACAGGCCGCAGATGGTCGCGGTGCCCTCGGCGGGGGCGAGCCGTTCGGACGGCACCTTGCGCCAGAAGCGCAGGCTCGCGCCGCCCTTCTGCATCCCGATGACGCTGTCGTAATCGCCGCACATCCCGGCATCGGATTGGAAGGCGGTCCCGCCGGCCAGGATGCGGTCATCGGCGCTGGGCACATGGGTGTGGGTGCCGATCACCAGGCTCACGAGCCCGTCGAAGGAATGACCCATCGCCTGCTTTTCGGACGTGGCCTCGGCGTGGATGTCGATGATGATGGCAGCCACCGCGGAACCAAGCGGGTGGCGCTGCACCTCCGCCTGGATGGCGCGGAACGGGTCATCGAGCGGCTCCATGAACAGCCGGCCCATGGCCTGGAGCACCATCGCGCGCCGCCCGCCGGGCAGGTCGATGATGACGCTGCCGCGGCCCGGCGTGCCGGGGGCGTAGTTCAGCGGGCGGATCAGGCGCTTCTCCTGCTCGAAATAGGGGATGATTTCCTTGCGGTCGAAGGCGTGGTTGCCCAGCGTGAGCACATCGGCGCCGGCGGCAAACAGGGCGCGCGCCATCTCGGGCGCGAGGCCGAAGCCGTGCGAGGCGTTCTCGGCATTGACCACCACCAGGTCGAGGGCGAGGCGCACGCGCAGGCCGGGCAGTTCGGCCTCCACCGCGTCGCGCCCGGAACGGCCGACGATATCGCCCAGGAACAGGATTTTCACGCAGCGGTCGCCTCGCAATGGATGAGGCCGGCTTCGGTCGCGATCAGGCAAAGGCGCCAATCCAGCGGGCCGGTCGGCACTTCGGGAACCTCCTGGGAGGCGAAGGCGCAGCCGATCGCGACGGCGCCGGGCAGCCCCGCCAGCGTGCGGTCGTAATAGCCCCCGCCATAGCCCAACCGCCCGCCGGCGCGGTCAAAGGCGAGCAGCGGCACCAGCACGACATCGGGTGTGACCACCGCACCCTCGGCCGGGTAGCGCGTGCCCATGGGGCCTTCGGCCAGCGGCGCGCCCTCCGACCAGTCGCGGAAGCTGAGCGGCAGCCCGCGCGCGGGCGTGACCGGGAGGGCCAGGGCATGGCCGCGTGCGGCCAAGGCGAGCATGAGGGGGCGAAGGTCGATCTCGCCCGGCAGCGGCCAGATGCCGGCGACGCGGGCACCTTCCCGAATGAGCCTGGCACACAGCACATGGCCAGCCAGGGCCTGCCCCGCCGCCAGTGGGTCACCCACGCGCCGGCGCCGCGCGGCGATGCGCGCGGCGCGCTTCGCGGCCTCGATGTCGGATGAGTGCGGAGCCACCATGGCCGTTGGTCTCGAACCCTCCCAAGGCCTGCTAATGCAGGTGGGCACCAGATAGTCGGACCAGGATCCGACCAGCGCCAGTTCCCGGGAGATGCTTATTGGCCCTGGGGGTTACTTGCCTGACGCACCGGGCAGCCCCGCCCCGTCTACCTAGGGTGTCGCAAGCTCGCCGGCAATGGCCTCGATCCGCTCGGCAACCGCGACCAGGCGGCCGGCGAGTGCGTCATCCTGGGGTCGCGGGGCCGCCATGGGCGCGGCGGGGGCGGCCTTCAGCGCGGCGACTTCCTCGCGCAGGTCGGATGCCTCGTCGGCCAGTTGCAGCGCGGCCAGCACCAGCATCCGCGTCTCGCCCAGTTGCAGGCCCATGGCCTTGAGCGCGGCAATGCGCCGGTCCACCTCGGCCGCCATGCCCTGCAGGTGCTGTTCCTGGCCGTCCTGGCAGGCGACCGGGTGGCTGTATCCGCCGATGCGGACGGTGACCTGGGCCACGGCTACTCCTCCTCGCCGGCCAGCGCGGCTTCGGGTGCCAGCGCCATGTGCAGGGCGGCCAGCGCCGCATCCAGCCGCGCGGACAGCGCCTGGACCTCGGCCTTGGGAACCATGTCGGCAGGCATAGATTCGGCCGTGGCGGGCGGTGCCGGCCGTGGCCTGGCCAACGCCGTGCCGAGCGCGGCCACCGCCTGCTCCAGACGCGCCACCGCTGCCTCCATGCTCACTCGCTCCGCGCTCACCCAGATTCCTGACCAAAGCCTAGTCAACGCTTCGCATGAGCCTTACCACTGGTCAACGATGAGGCAGCCCAGGGCCGTCACGATTCACAGCGCGCCGCAGGCCCGCGCCGCGGTGGAGGCGGCGAGCGCATACGGCGTGCTGCTGCTTTCGGCACCCGCGGCGGGCGGCTTCCTTGGCCCGGCCTGGTTCGCGCAAATGGTGGACGGGCACGCGCCGGCCGCGCTGGATTGTGGCGCCGATGCCGGGCATGCGCTGGCCGCGCTCCGCTACGGGCTGAAACTCATCATCCTGGCCGAGCCGCACCCGGGCCTGCTCTCCTGCGCGGCAGAGGTGGGGGCGCGACTGATCCCTGAACGCCCGCCATCGCTGGATCTGTTCGACTGGGATCTTGCCAAGCCGCAGGCGCGGGCGGCGCTGCGGGCGTGGCTGGCTGCCTGAGGGCCGAGCGTCGCGGACCGCTTTCCTGCCCTGCCTCACCTTAGCGCGACAAGGCGCGCGCGGCGCCCCGGGCACCCCCACATCGGATCCAGACCCGCGTGACACCGCCAACGCCCTGCGCTAAGCGCGAACGAGCCGAACCATTGAGGATCCGCCCTGATGAGACTCACCCCCCGCGTCGAGAAAATCCTCTCGAACTATGAGAGCGACAATCCCGGCACCAAGACCAACCTTGCCCGCATCCTGATGGCCGGGCGCCTGGGCGGCACCGGGCGCATGGTGATCCTGCCGGTGGACCAGGGCTTCGAGCACGGGCCCGCGCGCAGCTTCGCCGCCAACCCCGCGGCCTATGACCCGCACTACCATTTCGAGCTGGCGATCGAGGCCGGGCTGAACGCCTATGCCGCCCCGCTCGGGCCGCTGGAAGCCGCCGCCGCATCCTTCGCCGGCTGCATCCCGACCATTCTCAAGGTGAACAGCTCCAACTCGCTCGCCACCAGCAAGGACCAGGCGATCACCGGGTCTGTCTCCGATGCGCTGCGCCTGGGCTGCTCGGCCATCGGCTTCACCATCTACCCGGGCAGCGAATACGCCTTCGAGCTGATGGAAGAACTGCGCGACATGGCCGAGGACGCCAAGGCGGCCGGCCTCGCCGTGGTGGTGTGGTCCTATCCGCGTGGGCCGAACCTCGACAAGGTGGCCGAGACCGCGCTCGATATCGCGGCCTATGCGGCGCACATGGCGGCACTCATGGGAGCGCACATCATCAAGGTGAAGCCGCCGACCGCGGCCATCAGCCTCGATGCGGCGAAGAAGACCTATGAGAATTACCCCGTGAAGGTCGATGATGCAGCGGCGCGCTTCGCCCACATCGTGCAGGCCTGCTTCAATGGGCGGCGCCTGGTGGTGTTCTCGGGCGGCGAGCAGCGCGGCGCCGACGCGCTGCTGGCGGAGGTGCGGGCAATCCATGCCGGGGGCGGCAATGGGTCCATCGTCGGGCGCAATGCGTTCCAGCGGCCCAAGGCCGAGGCGCTGAAACTGCTGAGCGACATCATCGATGTCTACAAGGGCGAAGCCTGAGGAAGGCCGGGGAAAGGAATTTCCCCGGACCCCTTTCTTTTGTTTTTATCCAGGGATGCGTGGCACAGACGGTCGCGGGCGGGGAGTTACCGGGCAACCTTCAGGACCGGTGACCGCGCGGTCTTGCGCTGCTGGCGCAGCACATCCTCGATCCAAGCGTTGAGGCGGGCGGTTTCCGCCTCCGCTTCCCGCGTTTCCGCATAGGCTTCGGGGAAGCGCTGCGCCATCCAGCGCCAGGCAACCAGGCGGCGCTGCACCTTCTCGCCGCGCTGCAACTCGTCGCTGCTCGCGCGGTCCGGCGGCGGCAACTTGCCGGCCTCGGGCGGGGCGACGGCGCGGCCGGCGCCGTGCTCCAGCGCCCAGCGCGACAGGCGCGCGACGCCGTTGTCGCGCAGGTCGATCGGACACAGCGCGTAGGTCCAGCGTTCCAGCAAGGTCAGCCGCGTCACGCCGTCGATGGCGGTCGCGATGGACATGGCGGCCTCCAGATCCGCAAGCCGGTAGTTCGGGTCGTCCTTGCGCAACACCGCGCGCTTGATCCGCGCGAGCACACCGAACAGGCTGGTAGAGCCGATCTCGGCCGCGACGGCGGCGATGATATCGGCATCGGGCTGCACCAGCGGGCGCAGCTCAGGGGGTGCCACCGCCATCGCGTTCAGCAATGCCTTCAGCACCTCGGGCGAGCCGGCGCCGGCGAGCACCGCGACGACGCCCTCCTCATGCAGGCCGTAGCGCCCGGCGCGGCCGCCGATCTGCTTCACTTCCTGCACCGTGAGATCGCGGCGCTGGGTGCCGTCGAATTTCTGCATCGCGGAGAAGATGACGCGGCGGATGTTGAGGTTCAGGCCCATGCCGATCGCGTCGGTGGCAACCAGGATATCGGCATCGCCGCTGTTGAAGCGCGCGGCCTCGGCGCGGCGCACCTCCGGGCTCAGCGCGCCATAGACCACGGCCACGCGGCGGCCGCGGCGGATGAGTTCGGCGCGCAGATCCATCACCTCGCGCCGCGAGAAGGCGATCAGCGCATCGCCCTTGTGCAGGTCGCCCAGACCCACCGGCGCGCGGGCGGCGACCAACGGGCCCTTGCGCTCCAGGCTCACCTCATCGAGCGCATCGCCGCACAGGGCCGCGATGCGGCGCACCATCGGGATGCAATCGGGCGCGCCGAGCACAAAAATCTCCCGCGCCGGCGCGCCCATGATCGCCGCCGTCCAGGCGGCACCCCGGTCAGGGTCGTGCAGCATCTGCGCCTCGTCGATCATCGCGATATCGACGGGGGTGCGGAACGGGCACATCTCGACCGTGGCGGCGATGTGCTTGCTGCCAGGCACCAGCAGCCGCTCCTCGCCGGTGGTGAGCGAGGCCAGCACGCCGCGGCTCGCGAGTGCTTCACGGAATTCATGCGCGAGCAGACGCAGCGGCGCGAGTGCGAGGCCGGACTGCGCCTCCGCCAGGCGGTTGAGTGCGAGGTAGGATTTGCCGGAATTGGTCGGGCCCGTGACCAGCGTGATGCGGCGGACCAGCGCGCGGGCGGTCGCGAAGTGTGCGGCGTAGCGGTCCAGCGCGGCGACGCGCGCGATGGCCGCATTGGCCCCCCTGCCCTGCGGAATCGCGGGGGCGGCGGGCGTGGTTTCGCGCGTGCGCCACAGCGGCACCTCGGCGCGCAATGGGGCCAGTTCGGCGGGGTCGAATTCCCACCGTTCGCCGGATTTGCCGGGCAGCCGGCGGGCGACGGGGATGAGGCCGGCGGCGACCCAGCGCAGCGCTTCCTTCGCCGTGCAGCCGAGCAGGTCGGGCACCGGCTGGAACGGCACCAGGGACTGCTCCCAGGCGCGCAGGCGGCGGATTTCCTCGCGCTTGGACGTGCGTGCGGCGACCTCGGCGCTGCGCCGTTCGGAGCGACGGGACTCTTCGGCAACCCGCGCGGCATTGGCGAATCCAGCGGGGTCGGGGTGGGCGTGCGCGATGGCGATGGCGGTTGCCAATTCGTGCAGGCGCGGCGGGGTCAGCGCGCCGCCGGTCTCGGCAATCTCGGCCGTGAGTGCGTCGAGTGCCGCTTCCGGCGTGCGCCCCGCATCGCGCAGGCGGGAAAACAGCGCCGCGTCCAGTGCCGCGCGCAGCGTGTCGTCGCAGGCATCGATGCTGCCGACGGTCTCGGCCGCGGCGCGCACATCCTCGCGCCGCGCCCAGGCGATCCCGGCACGGCTCGCGAGGTCGGCCAGGCGCCCGACATAGCCGCGCCGGCGCAGTTTCAAAAGTGCCGTGGCAACCGTGGCATCGGTCGCCGGCAAGGCGCGCGCGACTTCGCGGATGAGGGAGGGCAATTCCTTGGCCGTGAAGGGCAGGCCGGAGGCCAGGATGGCGGCCTCAGCCGGGGAGAGCGGGGCCGGGGAGAGCGGGGTGTCGTTCATGCCTCAACCTCTTCGCGCAGGGCTTCAAGGCGCAGCCATTCTTCCTCGACCGCGACAAGCTCCGCCTCGCGCAGGGCAAGGCCGGTGCTGAAGCGCTTGAAGGCGGCGTGGTCGCGCGTGAACAGCCCAGGGTCCGCGAGCTTGTCGCGCAGCAGCGCGATCTCGGCAGAGAGCTTGTCCATGCGCGCCGGCAAGGCATCGAGCGCGTGCTTGTCCTTGAAGGTCATCTTGCGCGTCGCGGGCGGCGGGGTGGCCGGTGCCGAGCCGCGCGGGCGGGACGCGGCTTCGGCCGCCGCGCGCGCTTCCACGCCGCGGCCGCGCTGGGCCACCATGTCGGAATAGCCGCCGGCATAGTCCTGCCATTGCCCATCGCCTTCAAAGGCCAGGATGGAGGTCACGGTGCGGTCCAGGAAGTCGCGGTCATGGCTTACCACCAGCACGGTGCCGCCGTATTCCGCGATCAATTCCTGCAACAGGTCCAGTGTTTCGAGGTCGAGGTCGTTGGTCGGCTCATCGAGCACCAGCAGGTTCGACGGGCGGGCGAAGGCGCGGGCCAGCATCAGCCGCCCGCGCTCCCCGCCGGACAGGACGGAGACGGCGGTGCGCGCCTGTTCGGGCAGGAACAGGAAGTCCTTCATGTAGCCGACCACATGGCGCGGCTGGCCGTTGATGAAGACCTGGTCGCCGCGGCCCTCGGTGAGCGCCCCGGCGAGCGTCGTCTCGGGCGGCAGCGCCTCGCGCTTCTGGTCGAGTGTCACCATCGCGATGGCGGTGCCGCGCTTGATGGTGCCGCTGTCGGGTTCCAGCTCGCCGGTCAGCAGCTTGAGCAAGGTGGTCTTGCCCGCACCGTTCGGGCCCACGATGCCGACGCGGTCGCCGCGCATCACGCGCGCATTGGCCTCGCGGATGATGGTGCGGTCGCCGAAGGACTTGGTCGCGTTCTCGGCCAGGGCCACGAGGTTGCCGGAGCCCTCGGCCTCGCTTGCCGCCATGCGGACATTGCCCTGCGGCCCCTGGCGTTCGCGCTTCTTCTGGCGCAGCGCCTGGAGGTCGCCCAGGCGCTTCACATTGCGCTTGCGCCGGGCGGTGACACCGTAGCGCAGCCAATGCTCCTCCCGCACGATCTGGCGGGCGAGTTTCTGGGCGTTGACTTCCTCGACGGCGAGGATCTCGTCACGCCAGGTTTCGAAATGCGCGAAGCCGCGTTCCAGGCGCAGGGTATTGCCGCGGTCCAGCCAGACCATCGCGCGCGACAGGCGCTGGAGGAATCGCCGGTCATGGCTGATGGTGACGATGGCGCTGCGCAGGCGGCCGAGCTCGCTCTCAAGCCATTCGATGGCCGGCAGGTCCAGGTGGTTGGTCGGCTCATCGAGCAGCAGGATGTCGGGCTCGGGTGCGAGCGCGCGGGCCAGGGCGGCGCGCCGGGCCTCGCCGCCCGAAAGCTGGTCCGGGTGCTCGGCGCCGGTCAGGCCCAGGGCTTCGATCAGGTAGTGCGCGCGATGCGCGTCATCGCCACCCGTCAGGCCCGATTCGACATAGGCGAGAACGCTGGCGTGGCCGGCGAGGTCCGGCTCCTGCGGCAGGTAGCGCAGCGTGGCCCCTGGCTGGAGAAAGCGCGCGCCGGAATCGGCCTCCGCCAGCCCCGCCGCGATGCGCAGCAGGGTTGATTTGCCCGAACCGTTGCGGCCGACCAACGCCAGCCGTTCCCCCGGTGCAATGGACAGCGCCGCACCGCCCAGCAGCGTGGTGGTGCCGAAGGCGAGGCGGATATCGGTGAGGAGCAGAAGCGGGGGTGCGGCCATGGGGCGTATGGAGGGGAGCGCGGGGGCCGCGTCAAGCGGATGGCCAAAACATCTCCGTTGCGGCAGCCTTCACGCTTCGCTGTGCGGAGTGACCCGATGCGTCGTCTTGCCCTCGCCCCCGCTCTTGCCCTTCTCGCCTGCCTGCCCGGCCCGGCCGCGGCACAGCCGCAGCCCGCCGGGCGCTACCAGGTGACGGCGACCACCGGCTCGCCGCCCACGGTCGTGATGCACGACACCACCACCGGACAGAGCTGGGTGCTGGTGCAGACGCCGGGGCCGCCGGTGCAATGGGCGCCGCTGCGCTTCTGGGCGCCCGACAACCGGCTGACGGCGCTGCCACCGACGCCCACGACGGTCGGTACACGGCCGGCGGAGCGCTGATCCAAGGACGCTGGATCAGCTGGATGAAGGGCGGCGACCTTGGCGACTGGGTACTTCTTGCGACGGATATGGTCGCCGCTGTCGAGTTCGTTTCATCAACGGCGGAAGTAGAGCCCAGTGATGGACCACAGCTTGCGAAGTTTGCTGTTCTGGCTCGCTCGCACGGTCACATGAGCGCCATCATCTTGCTGATCAAAGCTGGGCAAATCGTGGAAGCGCGCATAATCACCCGCAGCTTGTTGGAAAACTTTTTTCTAGCGGTCGCACTTGCTGAAAATAATTCAGCTTCGTTTCTAGACCTTGAAAACGACCGTCGTGCGAGTCGATTAAAGCGGGTCAAGCTTATGACTGAGAACGGAAATTCATTCTCGCCGACTCAAATTGCACAGGCTCAGGCGTACTTAAAGAGAATAGCAAAAGGCCGCTTCATGAATCCAGGTAGCGTTGTAAATCGCACATCAATTCGGAACACATACATTATATACGCCCAGCTCTCCGGTGACAGCGCGCATCCGTCACTCGATGCTTTGGATCGCCATATCATAAGAAATGGGAAAGGCCACTTAACGGAACTGTCTGTGGCACCGGTCACCGAACGCGACGAATCCCGCGACACGGTTTTCTGGGCCTGCATGGCACTTCTGGGCATACTCGTATCGGTGCAGGACCTGCCTGGAGCGACCCAGGCAGGTCCGCATATCAGCGCTATCAGCGAACGCTACCTTCGACTCATAGAATGCTTCCCAGCAGAAACTGCCTGAGGCATGCGACGGGCGCACCGAACGCAATCACCTGCGCAGGACCCAGGCGGCTCCGCTTTCTTCAGGCGCTGAGTGCGGCCGGCGCCGTCCGCTCCCGCTTCACCAGCAGCTTGTTCAGCGCGTGCACATAGGCGCGCGCCGAGGCCACGATGGTGCAGGTGTCC
>JBKJNV010000579.1:0-2926 GCA_046593435.1 Roseomonas sp. | reverse complement strand
GGGATGCCGACCAGCGCGGGTGCGAGCAGCGCGATCCCGCGCGCCTGGCCGAGCTTGAGTGCGGCGGCGGGGTTGCGGTTGACGTAGGTGTTCTCGATGGCGGCCTCGTCGGGTTGCCATTCGGCCAGCAGGGCGGCGAGACCGTGGTGCAGCGCCATCAGACGTTCGGCCATGGGCAGGGTATCGTCGGGCGAGATGACGCCGCAGCCGAGGTGGCGCAGGTGGCTGCCTTCGCTTTGCACCATGCCCCAGCCGGTGTGGCGCAGGCCGGGATCGATGCCCAGGATGCGGGTCACGCGGGATCGCTCACATCTACATTGGCGTAGACGTGCTGCACGTCGTCATTGTCTTCCAGCGCGTCGATCAGCTTGATGACGGATGCGGCGCGGTCTTCATCGAGTTCGATGGTGACGTTGGGCCACCATTCGAGGCGTGCGGAATCGGCCAGGCCGAAGCGGGCTTCCAGCGCGTCCCGCACCGGGCCGAGATCCTCGACGGCGGTTTCGATCTCGTGGCCATCGGCGCTGCTGGCCACGTCATCGGCGCCGGCCTCAATGGCGGCTTCCTCCATCGCATCCGCCGTCGCGACCGATGCCGGGTAGCGGATGGCGCCGTGGCGGGAGAACTGGAAGGCCACCGTGTTGGTCTCGCCAAGCTGCCCGCCATGCTTGGCAAAGGCGCTGCGCAGATCACCGGCGGTGCGGTTGCGGTTGTCGGTCAGGCCCTCGACGATGATGGCCACGCCGTGCGGGCCGTAGCCTTCGTAGCGGACCTCGACGTAATCCTCGCCCTGGGCGCCTGTCGCGGCGCGCTTGATGGCGCGGTCGATGGTGTCGCGGGTCATGTTGGCGACGAGTGCGGCCTTCACCGCGGCGCGCAGGCGCGGGTTCAGCGCCGGGTCGGGCATGCCCTGCTTGGCCGAGACGCTGATCTCGCGGATCAGCTTGCCGAAGGCGCGGGCTTTCTTGGCACCCTGGGCCGCCTTGCGGTGCATGATGTTCTTGGCGTGGGAATGCCCGGCCATGGCCGCTTTCCATCTTCAGATTCAAGGTGAGGAATAGCTTATAGGGCGCCCAGGGGCCTAGCGCCACCGGAACCCATTGCTCCCGGCGCCTGGGCCGGGCAGGCTGGGCGGATGGACACGCAGGCCAGCCTCGACCCCTTCGCCATCACCACGCTGGAGGCGCTGGCGTCGCTGTATGGGGAGACGCCGGAACGCGCGAACAAGAAGGTGGTACACAAGCTGGACGACACGGCGCGGCGCTTCATCGCGGCCTCGCCCTTCTGCATCCTCGCGACCGGAGCGAGCCGCGGCCTGCGCGCCACCCCGCGCGGCGATGAGGCCGGCTTTGTCGTGCCGCTCGACGATGCCACCCTCGCGATGCCCGACCGGCGTGGCAATAACCGCATCGAGGCGCTGCGCGACATCGTTGAATCCGGGCAGGTCGCGCTGCTGTTCCTGGTCCCGGGGTCGAGCGAGACGCTGCGCGTCAATGGCCGCGCGCGGCTGACCACGGACCCGGCGCTGCGTGCGCGCTTCGCGATGAAGGGGATCGAGCCGGCGACGGTGATCCTGGTGACGATCCATGAGCTGTATATGCAGTGCGGGCGGGCGCTGCTGCGCTCACGCATCTGGGCGGGTGGGGCGCGCCCCGCCGGCGTGCCGACGGCCGGGGAGATGATCGCGGCCCATACCGGCGGCCTGGTCGAGGCCGCCGAGTATGACGCTGCCGCCTATGCCAACGCGATGAAGTCGCTGTACTAACCCGCCGCCGCGCCCGAGGCGCGGATCACCGGCGTCCAGCGCGTCTTCTCAGACGCCACCCAGGCCGCGATGTTGGCCGGGGGCGTGCGCGGCAGGGCCACGACGCCGGCCGCCTCGTGCCGCTCGCGGATGGTGGGGTCGGCGAGGATGGTCTGCACCGCCTCATCCAGGCGCGCTACGATGGCGGGGTCGATCCCGGCGGGGGCCGCGAGCAGGAACCAGTTGGTGGACACCACATTGGGGAAGCCGGCCTCGATCGCGGTCGGCACGTCGGGCAGCGCCGAGGCCCGCGTCGCCGAGGACACCGCAAGGCCGCGCATGTTGCCGGCGCGGATCGCCGCGACATTCGCCCCCACCGTGTCCCACAGCGATGTCGTGGAGCCGCCGAGGACCGCCTGCTGGGCTTCCGGCGCGCCGCGGAAGGGGGCATGCAGGAGCTTCGCTCCGGCTTCCATGCCGAACAGGACCCCGGTCAGGTGCCCGACCGAGCCGATGCCGGAGGAGCCGTAGCTGACCGCTTCCTCCCGCAGTTTCGCCGCGGCGGCGTATTCGGCCAGCGTGCGGATCGGGCTGTCGCCCTTCACGGCGCAGACGATCGGCGCGCCGCCGAGCAGGGTGACGAAGCTGAAGGCCTGGTCCGGGTTGTAGGTCAGCCCGCTCATGATCTGCGGCAGCAGCACCAGCGGCGCCGGGGTGGAGACCAGGAAGGTGTAGCCATCGGGCCGCTCTGCCGCGACGACCCCCGCGCCGACGGCACCCCCGCCGCCGGCGCGGTTCTCGATGACAAAACTGCGGCCGAGCATCTGTTCCAGCCGCGCCGCCACCGGGCGGATGATGATGTCGCTGGCACCGCCGGGGGTGAAGGGCACCACGATGCGCACCGGCCGCGCCGGCCAGGTGCCCTGGGCCGCGACGATGGCAGGGGCGGCAAGGCCAGGGACGGCGAGGCTGGCAGCGAGCAAAGCGCGACGGCGCATGGCGGGAACTTCGTTCAGGGCTGGGTCACAGGCCGTGCAAGGCGCGGGCCAGGCAAGGCGGGGGCCAGGCAAGGCGGGGGCCAGCAAGGCGGGGGCCAGGGCTACACCATGACCCCATCGACCGGGTTGAACGGCGTGGGGAAGACGCCGCGCGCACCCTACCCGCTGATCGCACCGCGCGGCG
>JBKJNV010000546.1:0-3130 GCA_046593435.1 Roseomonas sp. | reverse complement strand
GTACGGATCAGGTAGATCCCACTCAGCGCCCGCTCTGGCCGCACGATGCCCGCCAGCCGCCCGCACACCCAGGAGCCGGGGATGTTGAACAGCCCCACAAGTATCAGTGCCGTCGCCCCCATCGCCGCCGGCAGGCCGCACAGCGCGAGGTGCGCGGGCAGGTGCGTGGTCAGGAAGGCCAGCTGGAAGCCGCAGGCAAAAAACCCCAGCGTGAGCAGCGCGAAGCCTCTGTCCGCGAAGGCTTTCCGCGCGAGCGCCGGCAGCCCCGACAGCCCCACCGCCGGCGGCCCCACGCGTAGGGTGGGGCGCCATTCCAACCGCGGTGCCGCGATGAAGGCCAGCAGCAGCGTGGCACACAGGATCATCAGCGCCGTCTGCGTACCGAAGGCGTTGATGCTGCCCATCGCAAGCGGCACCATCGCCGCCTGCCCGACGGACCCACCGGCCGAGGCCAGCCCCATCGCATTGCCGCGCTGCTCCGGCGGCACCGCACGGGCCACGGCGGACAGCACCGTCCCGGCGCCGGCACAGGCGACACCCAGGCCAGTCAGGATGCCGATGCCGAAGAACACCGTGATCGCGGAGGGGTAGGCCGCGACCAGGGTGAGGCCGCAGGCGTAAAAGCCCGCACCGATCAGCGCGATCCGCCCGGCGCCGAACTTGTCCGCCATCGCGCCGGTGAATGGCTGCGTCAGTCCCCAAAGCAGGTTGTGCGTCGCAACTGACAGCCCGATCGCGGTCGCGGTGACGCCATGCTCCGCACCCAGCGGCAGCAGGAACAGACCGAAGGTCTGGCGGATGCCGAGCGCAAGGCTCACCGACAGGGCAGCGGCAAAAATCACAATCCAGGCGCTACGTGTCATGGCGCCATAGGGCAGGATCGCGCGGCGCCGGGGGAAGCAACACCAACGCGGGGCAGCCATGCGCTGCGGCGGCAGGGTTTCCCCCGCGCCGCCGTGCATCAGGCCAGCTGCGGCCGGCCCGAGTGCCGCGCAACCGGCGCCTTGCGCTTGGCCACGGTGAAGTCCGGGTCGAAGACGCGCGGGATGTCGGCGCGGGTGAGGCCGATATCGGCCAGCTCACGCGGGCTCAGCGCTAGCAGGTCCGAATAGGCGCGGCGCTTGGCGGGGAAGCTCGCGACGGCGTGGACCAGCGTCGCGACGGCGGTCGCGGCGGTGCGCAGTGCGCGGCGAAGCTTCGTCGCGAAAAGGGCATCCCCGGCCTGCGTGGCGGCCGGGCGAAGTGCCTCGCGCTCGGCGGCGTCGCGCATGCCGATGTTGGGGCGGAGGGCAGTCAGCTCACTCTGGGTGAGACGGGCGTCCATGGTAGAGGTTCCTCGGTTGCGGGATGTCCCGTCTGCGCCGGATGATGGTTATCATCGCAGCGCCGGTGCATTGGCCGCGCCCGAGATGTAGGTACGCCTACAAGCGGGACGATGCGGCAATGCAGCAATTGAGCCCGTCGATAAACGCATGGCTCCCTGTGGATGCATGCAAATATTTGGTAATCACCCGTGAGGACGACACCGCCGTGACCGCCGAACAACGCCTCGCCGCCCTCCGCGCCCGCCTTGCCAGCGCCGGCCTCGACGGCATGCTGATCCCGCGCGCCGATGAGCACCTGGGCGAATACGTCCCCGCCTCGGCCGAGCGCCTCGCCTGGCTCACCGGCTTCACCGGTTCCGCGGGCATGGCCATCGTGCTGTGGCAGCGCGCCGCCATCTTCACCGATGGCCGCTACACCCTCCAGGTCACCCAGCAGACCGACCCTGGCTTGTGGGAGCGCCGTCACCTCACCGAGGACCCGCCGGCCGATTACCTGCGCACGCACGCAGCCGGCCTGCGCATCGGCTTCGACCCCTGGCTCTACGCCGAACCCGCGCTCGCGCGCTTCGAAGCCACCGGCGCCACGCTGGTCCCGCTCGACGACAATCCCATCGACGCGGTCTGGACGGGCCGCCCCGCCGCTCCGGCCTCGCCGCTCATCGCCCACCCGGTGCGGTTCACCGGACGCGACGCCGCCGAGAAGCGCTCCGAACTCGCCGCGAGCCTCGCCGCCGCGGCCGAGGATGCCGTGATCCTGGCCGACCCCGCCTCGGCCGCCTGGCTGCTCAACCTCCGCGCCCAGGACGTGCCCTTCACGCCGCTGGCCCTCGCCTTTGCCATCGCCCATGCGGATGGCGCGGTGGACCTGTTCATCGACGCCGACCGCGCCGATGCCACCGTTCGTGCTCACCTCGGCAATGCCGTCCGCCTGCGGTCACGCGGCGAATTCCTCGCCGCGCTCGATGCGCTCGCCGGCCAGCGCGTGCGCATCGACGCCGACGCCACGCCCGCCGCCATCGCGCGGCGCCTGCGCAGCGCCGGCGCCATCCTCGTCCCTGGCGAAGACCCTTGCCGGATGCCGCGTGCCTGCAAGAACGCCACCGAGCAGTCCGGCGCGCGGGACGCGCATCACCGCGACGGGGCCGCCATGGTGCACTTCCTCGCCTGGTTCGCCGCCACCGCCGCCTCCGGCATGCTCACTGAAATCACCGCCGCCGAGGCGCTGCTGGCCGAGCGCGCCCGCGACCCGTTCTTCCGCGGCGAAAGCTTCCCCGCCATCGCGGGCGCTGGTCCGCATGGCGCCATCGTCCATTACCGCGCGAGCCCCGAAAGCAACCGCGCCATCGCCGCCGACGAGTGCTTCCTGCTCGATTCCGGCGGCCAATACGCGGATGGGACCACCGACATCACCCGCACCCTCTGGACGGGCCCCGGCCCCGCGCCGGACCTGCTCCGCGTCCGGGCCACCCGCGTGCTGCGCGGCCATATCGCACTCGCCACGCTGTGCTTCCCCGAAGGTGTGGCCGGCCCGCATCTGGACGCCATCGCGCGCCGGCCGCTCTGGGATGCGGGGGAGGATTTCGACCATGGCACGGGGCACGGTGTCGGCAGCTACCTCTCCGTCCATGAAGGCCCGGTTGCCTTCAGCCGCGCCGCGCGCCCGGTGCCGCTGCGGCAGGGCATGATCCTGTCTGACGAACCAGGCTTCTACGCGGTCGGTGAATACGGCATCCGCCTGGAGAACCTGCTGCTGGTCCGCCGCGCCGACCGCCCCGCTGCGACCGGCACGGCCGGCGCGGCCCGCC
>JBKJNV010000411.1:0-4565 GCA_046593435.1 Roseomonas sp. | reverse complement strand
ACACCGTTGCTGAGCGTGATGCACGCCGCGGGGCGCCTGTTTCCGCGCAGCGACCGTGCGCCTTCGATCGAGCCAGTGCGCACAACGACGGTGCATCGCCTCATCGGCCGCGAGCCTGGTCTGACGCTGTGGCGCCCCGCACGCGAACAGCGCATCGCGCGCGGCTTCTACACATCCCAGGCACAAGAGGTTGTGCCGCGATGAGCGAGGCGAAGCCGCCGCCGCCCTGGGCCTTCATTCTTCCCTTCGCGGATGCCGCGACGGCGGAGGTGCCGCTCAAGCGTCTGCTGCGGCTGTCGCTGTTTCAGATCACGGTCGGCCTGGTGGCGGTGCTGCTGATCGGCACGCTGAACCGCGTCATGATCGTGGAGCTCGACGTTCCGGCTTCGCTTGTCGGCATCATGCTGGCTCTGCCGATCATGGCCGCGCCCTTCCGCGCGCTGATCGGGTTCAAGTCGGACAACCACAAGTCGGTGCTCGGGTGGCGTCGCGTGCCCTATATGTGGATGGGCACGATGGTGATGTTCTCCGGCCTCGCCATGATGCCCTTCGCGCTGATTCTGCTTTCGGGCGATCATCAAGGCCCCGCATGGGTTGGCCCGGCCTCGGCTGCCGTCGCATTCCTACTCTGCGGCGCCGGGATGCATACGCTGCAGACAGTGGGCCTCGCGCTCGCGACGGATCTTGTTCCATCGGATCGGCATGCGCGCATCGTGGCGCTGTTCTCGTTGATGCTGCTGGTTGGCATGCTGATCGGCTCGCTCGGCTTCGGAGCGATCCTCGCGGATTTCTCGCAAATCCGGTTGATCCAGGCGATCCAGGGCGCGGCGCTGCTCTCGCTGATCCTCAACCTCATAGCACTTTGGAAGCAGGAGGGACGCAACCCCGCCCTGACCACCGGGCAAAGCGACGTGACCTTTGCCGAAAGCTGGGCTGAGCTTCGCCTGCTGCCGGGTTGGACACGGCGGCTGGTGGCCATCGGGCTGGGGTCGGCCGGCTTCGCCATGCAGGACATACTGCTGGAACCCTATGGTGGGCAGATCCTGGAATTATCGGTGGGTGCGACCACGCTGCTGACCGCGCTGTTCGCTGGCGGCGGTATCGCGGGCTTCGCCATTGCCGCGAAGCGCCTGGACCGGGGCGGCGACGCACATCGCCTGGCGGCCTTCGGCGGCCTGATCGGAATCTTCGGTTTCGGCTGCGTGATCTTCGCCGCGCCGCTCGGCTCGCCGGGCGTGTTCGGCATCGGCACGGCGGTGATCGGGTTTGGCAACGGGCTGTTTGCCGTGGGCACGCTGACCGCCTGCATGAATGTCTCCGCCGGTCGCCGGCAGACCGGCCTCGCGCTCGGCGTCTGGGGTGCGGTGCAGGCGACCTGTGCCGGCCTCGCCATTGCCTGCGGCGGTATCCTGCGTGACGTGGTCGCCGGCCTCGCGGCGGAGGGCGCGTTCGGCGCGGCGCTGAACGGCCCCGTCACGGGCTACGCCACAGTCTACATCCTCGAAATCATCCTGCTGTTCGCGACCCTGGCCGCAATCGGGCCGCTCGTCCGCGGAACCGCGCGGCGTTCTGCTCCCAACCCAACCTTCTCCGGCCTTGCCGGGCAACCACAGACCTGAAGCAGAGGAAACCGGCTCATGTCCTCCACCATCGTGCAACCTGGCGGCCCCGATATCGCCATCATCGCGCTCTACGCCTTTTGGGTATTCTTCGCCGGGCTCATCTTCTACCTGCTTCGTGAGGGCAAGCGAGAAGGCTACCCCTTGATTTCCGACCGCACCGGTCTTGCCTCGATCGAAGGCTTCCCCGGCCTGCCAGCACCCAAGACCTTCCGCCTCCAGCATGGCGGCGAGGTGCAAGCTCCGCGCATCGAAACCCCCGAGGTGGTCACCGGCGCCGAGCACACGGAACATTGGCCGGGCTCGCCTCTGGCGCCCACGGGCAACCCGATGATCGACAGCGTGGGCCCTGCCGCCTATGCGCAGCGCAGCGACCACCCGCACCTGGCGTTCGACGACTACAAGCCGACAATCCTGCCGCTGCGTGTGGCCACGGAATTCCACGTCGCCGGAGAGGACCCAGATCCGGTCGGAATGAGCGTCATCGGCGATGACGGCGTGGTGGCTGGGATCATCGTCGACGTGTGGATCGACCGTGCCGAATACCTGGTCCGCTATCTGGAGATGGAGCTGAACGAGGGTGGCCGCCGCTTAATCCCGATGCCGCTGGTGCGCATCGACGAGGATCGGCGCTGGGTGAAAGTGCGCACGTTGCTCACGCAACATTTCGCCGACGTTCCGGTCCTGGCAAGCCCCGACCAGGTGACACTGCGAGAGGAAGACCATATCTCTGCCTACTACGCGGGCGGCCAGCTCTACGCCACACCCGAGCGCCTCGGCCCGGTTCTCTGAGGAAAAGCGATCATGCGTGAGCACGAGTATGAACCAACGCCGGGCCTGCCCGAAAAATTGCCGCTCGGCGAGACGCTTCTGTGGCAGGGCGCGCCGGACAAGGCCGCCTTTGCCCGCAATGCCTTTCATCTCCGCGGCCTGGCGATCTACTTCTCGGTCATCATCCTGATCCGGATCGCGCTTGATGTGACGACCGGCATCGGCGTGGTGGAGACGCTCGGCAGCGCATTACCACTCGTGGGCACCGCCCTGGCCGCCATCCTGGTGCTCACCGTGATCGGCCGCTACGCCGCGCGGACCTCCGTCTACAGCATCACGGACCGGCGCCTTGTGCTGCGCATCGGCATGGCGCTGCCGATGACGATCAATATCCCCTTCGCCTCGGTCGCGACGATGGCGCTGCGGACCAACAGCGACGGGACGGGCGATATCGTGCTGTCCCTGCTTCCTGGGCACCGGGTCGCCTGGCTGGCGCTGTGGCCGCATTGCCGGTCGCTGAAGGTCGCGCGCCCGGAACCGGTGCTGCGGGCGTTGGTGAACGCGCCGGCGGCCGCCCAGGTACTTGCCCGGGCGCTCGCCGCCAGTGCGGACCTGCCCGTTCCGGGCATCGTCTCGCCGAGCCGCGCCACGGCGCAGGGCCCGGCCTCGGCGGCGGTCGCCTGAGATGCGCGACCGGACCCTTGTACCCCTGATCGGCCTGGTTGGGCTGCTCGTGTTCACGCTGGGCGCGGTCGCCCTGGGTCGCGGCGGGCCAAGCCTGGTTCCCGTGGCCGATACGGCTCACGCGAGCCTCGTCCGCGAGCTCCGCTTCGAGGACACCGCCGCTGGCGAGGTCCGGGTCCTGGATTCCGCGACGGGGCGCGAAATCGCGCTGCTTCCCCCTGGAACCAACGGCTTCATTCGTGCGACCCTGCGGGGGTTGGTCCGGGAGCGCCGGCAGGGCGAACACGGCCCCGAAAGCCCCTTTCGCGTCGCGGCCTGGGCAGATGGGCGTGTGGTCTTGACGGATACGGCAACGGGACGAGCTGTGGAGCTCCTCGCCTTTGGCGTGACCAACGCGGAGGCTTTCGCAAAGCTTCTGCGGGATTGAGGAGGCAAGGCGATGATCGGTGAATGGCTCCGCGGCGGACAGCAGTTGAATGTTCCCTGCATCGTCGAGATCGAGCACAGCTTCGACAGCCTGCACGCCCATGCGACGCCGGAAGGCGTGGAGCTGCGGCCCGGCGACCAGGTCATCATCCACGGAGCGCCCACCGACATCAGCTACGGTACCATCGGAAGCTATCCCTGCCGTGCCACGGTGATCCGGGCGGGATTGCTCACCCGGCTCTGGACGCAGTACTCCGCGATCTTCGAGCTGACCGAGCTCTACCATTGTGGCTTCGAGCCCAAGGAGGCTGCATGAACGCCGTGACCGGCACGCCTCGCGTGCTCAATGACACCACCCGCATGGCCCAGTCCGAGGCGGTGCTGAGCCCGCGCTTCTACACGACCGACTTCGCCGCGATGGACCGGATGAAGGTCGACAGCATCCGCCCGGAATGGGATGCGCTGATGGAGGAGTTCAAGCGCGACCCCAACAAGGGCCACTTCGTCCGCGACGAGCGCTTCGACAGCTTCCGCCTCGCTGACCTGCCTGAGCCGCTGCAGAAGGAGCTTCTGGAATTCCTGGTCAGCTCCGTGACCGCCGAGTTCTCCGGTTGCGTGCTGTACGCGGAAATCCGCAAGCGCGTGAAGAACCCGGACATGAGGGACCTGTTCGGCTACATGAGCCGGGATGAGGCGCGCCATGCCGGCTTCATCAATGACTGCCTGAAGGATCTGGGTGTCGGCGTCGACCTGGGCTTCCTCGCGCGCGCCAAGAAGTACCATTATTTCAAGCCCAAGTTCATCTTCTACGCGACCTACCTGAGCGAGAAGATCGGCTACGCGCGCTACATCACCATCTTCCGCCAGTTCGAACGCCACCCCGAACTGCGATTCCACCCGATCTTCCAGTGGTTCGACAACTGGTGCAACGACGAGTTCCGCCACGGCGAGGCGTTCGCGGTCCTGATGCGCGCCAACCCGGAGACGCTGCAGGGCATCAACAAGTACTGGATCCGGTTCTTCCTGCTGGCGGTGTTCTGCACGATGTACGTCCGTGACCACCTG
>JBKJNV010000341.1:0-3515 GCA_046593435.1 Roseomonas sp. | reverse complement strand
CTCCTCGCTGGTCGGTATCGTCGAGTTGCGCAGGTTGGAATCGAGTTGATAGATCGAGAATCCCAGGAATCGCGACGCGACCTGCGGCAGCACGCCATAGACCAGCACGGCGGCAGGCGCTGCACCCGAGGCGCGCACTGCCTCGACCTGCTTCATGCTGATCTCCTCCATCGCCTCGGCGAAAAGCTTCGCGATGAAGCCCATCGAGGCGATGGTCAGCGCAGCCACGCCCGCGAGCGCGCCGAAGCCGATGGCCTTCACGAACAGAATCGCGACGATCACGTAGTGCAGCGAACGGCAGATGGCGATCAGGCCGCGCACCGGGGTACTGAGCCAGACAGGTGCCAGGTTGCGCGCCGCCATCAGCCCGAGCGGCAGCGACAGGATGATCCCGAGCAGCGTGGAGAGGACAGCGATTTGCAGGCTTTCGAGAAGCCCCTCGACCAGCAGTTCCCAGCGTTCGAAATTCGGCGGGAACATGCGGGCGAGGAAGCGGCCGCCCTCGCCGAAGCCGCGCAGCAGGCGCTCGCCATCGATGCCGAGCTGTGCCGCGGCATAGACGAGGTAGACCATGCCCAGGCCGAAGCCGATGCGCGCAGGCCAGCTGGGCGGAAACGGGGCCCGGCGCTCAGCCATCCAGCCAGTTCTCGCCGCCGTAGATCTGGCGCAGGTGAGAGGGCTCCAGTGCCTCGGGCGGGCCATCGAAGACCACGGCGCCGTCGCTCATCCCGATGATGCGCAGCGCAAAGCGCCTGGCGAGCTCGACATTGTGGATGTTCACGATGACCGGCACCCCGGCCTCTCCGGTCAACCGCGCCATCAGTTCCATCACTTCGACGGCGGTCTTGGGGTCAAGCGAGGAGGTCGGCTCGTCCGCGAGCAGGATCGCGGGGGATTGCATGAGCGCGCGCGCGATGCCCACGCGCTGGCGCTGCCCGCCCGAGAGCGCATCGGCGCGCCGCGTCGCCTGGTCGGGCAGGCCCACCGCGTCGAGCAGGGCGAAGGCGCGCTCGATATCCGCCTCAGGGTAGCGGCGCAGCCAGGCACGCCAGAGCGGCACGTAGCCGAGCCTGCCGGTGAGCACGTTTTCCATCACCGAGAGCCGCTCGACCAGGTTGTACTCCTGGAAGACCATGCCGATGCGCCGGCGCGCGAGCCGCAGCGCGCGCCCGCGCAGTGTGGCGAGGTCCTGGCCCTCCATCAGGATCGCGCCCGCGCTGGGCTCGACCAGGCGGTTGATGCAGCGCAGCAGCGTCGACTTGCCGGTCCCGGAGGGGCCGATGACCGCCGTGATCCCCGTCGCGCCGATATCGAGGTCGATGCCGCGAAGCACCGGCTTGCCGGGTGTGTAGCTCTTCTCCAGCCACTTGATGCGGAGGACGGGGTTCACTGCGGCCGGGCAGCCGGCGCAGGGTCTGCGGCGGGCGCGGCGGCTGGGGCGGGCTGTGCGGCGCGGCGGCGGGCCTCGGCCTCCAGTTCGCGGCGGCTTTCCTGGTCGAAGGCGGCGCGCGTATAGGGCGCGTTCGCCGCATCCGCGACCGCGCGCACCGGCGCCCATTGCGCCTGGTAGGTGGCCGGCCAAAAGCGGTCATTGCCGCCGAGGTCGCGCGCCATCGCGGCGGGGAAGCGGTAGTCGAAGAAGCATTGCCGGATGCGCTGCGCGAGTTCGGGCTGCAGATCATGCGCGAGGGCGAAGCTGGAGGTGGGGAAGGGATCGCTCTCCCAGATCGTGCGCAGGTTGGCGGCGGGGACCTGACCGCGCCCGATCATGCGGTTGTACACATCCGACGCGACCGGTGCCGCGTCGAAATCCCCGGCGTTCACGCCCATCACGCTGCGGTCGTGGCCACCGGAGAAGACCACCCGGTAATCCGTCTCGGGCGTGATGCCGAGGGCGGGAAGCAACGCGCGCGGTGCGAGGTTACCGGAATTCGACGTCGCCGAGGTATGCGCGACGCGCCGGCCGCGCAGGTCCGCCAGCGTGCGGATATCGGAATTCGTGCGCGTGATCATCACCACGCGGTAGCTTTCGAACGCCCGCTCATCGCCCTTGATCGCGAAGGGCACGGCGCCGGCGAGGTTGACGGCGAAGGCGGTGGGCCCGGTCGAGAAGCCGGCGATGTGCAGCCGGCCGGAGCGCATCGCCTCGACCTGCACCGCGTTGCTGGTGACCTGGAAATACACGGTGCGCTTGCCGGTGCATTGCGTCAGATGCTCGAGCAGCGGGCGGAACTGATTGGCATAAAGGGCGGGGTCCTCGACCGGCGTATAGGCGAAGACGAGGGTGGAGGGGTTGCGCAGCCGCGCCGGGTCGCGCGGAACATCGGCGACCAGGTCGCGGTTCTCGTCGCAATAGGCGTCATCCAGCGCGCCACGATGGCTGCAGGCCGGTGCGGTGCCCTGGGCCGCAGCGAAGCCAGGCAGCATTGCCACCGCGGCAGTCGCGAGGAGCATGCGGATCATCGAGGTTTCCTCCTTCTTATCATTCTGTGTAGCGCGCCGGCGCGGCTGTGTCAGCGTCATGGCCGCACCAGAGTGATGCCTTCGGGGTCGAAGCCGAGGCCCACCGCCTCCCCCACCGCGTGGCGCAGGCTGCGCTCGGGGCGGATGATGAACAGGGGACCGAGGGCGGTCTCCGCATGATACTCGCAGTTGCCGCCCATGTAGGTCGCGCGCGTGATGCGGGCAGGCACCCCTTCGCCCGTGGGCAGGAATCGGATCGCTTCCGGCCGCAGCATCAGGTCGGCCTCGCCCGCGGCCAGCCCCTGGTGGGGAAGCATGATGGTGAGGCCCGCGAGCGAGAGCACCGCCTTGTCGTCCTCGATGCGCAGGATCGGCGCGCGGAGGTGATTGGCCTCGCCCATGAAGGTCGCGACGAAAACCGAGGCGGGCTGGGCATAGAGAGCCTCGGGGCTGCCCTGCTGCGCGATCTCGCCCGCCCGCATCACGACGATGCGGTCGGACACGGCGAGGGCTTCCGCCTGGTCATGCGTCACATAAACGACGGTGAGGCCGAGGCGTTGTTGCAGCGCGCGGATCTCCTCACGCATCGAGCGGCGCAGTCGCGCATCGAGGTTGGACAGCGGCTCATCGAACAGCAGCACGTCGGGTTCCAGCACGAGCGCGCGGGCCACGGCGACGCGCTGCTGCTGGCCGCCGGACAGCTCCGAAGGCAGCCGCGCGCCGAAGCCGGCCAAGCCCACACCGTCCAGCGCCACCTCTGCGCGCGCCATCGCGTCACGCTTGCGCTGGCCTGAGGAGATCAGCCCGTAGCTGACATTTTCCAGCACGGTCATGTGCGGGAACAACGCGTAGGACTGGAACACCATGGACACATTGCGCTCCCCGGCGGAGAGCCGCGTCACGTCGCGCCCGCCGATGAAGATCGCGCCCTCGCTTGCCTGTTCGAGCCCGGCGATCATGCGCAGCAGCGTGGTTTTCCCGCACCCCGAAGGGCCGAGCAGGGTCACCAGCGTGCCGCCCTCGATGACGAGGTCGAGCGGCTTGACCGCCAC
>JBKJNV010000093.1:0-3521 GCA_046593435.1 Roseomonas sp. | reverse complement strand
ATATCGGCGAGCTCGCCGCCCCACAGCCAGTCATCATCGGCGAGACTCGGATAGCCGCCCTGGGCGCCCTGCCCGGCCGCGCCATGGCAGGCGGCGCAGTTGTTGGCAAACGCGATGCGCCCACCGGCGATGGCGAAGCTGCGCAGCGTCGGGTCAGCCGCGATCTGTTCGGGCGTGGCCGCACGCAGCCGCGCCATCATCGGCTCATGGCGCTGGCTCTGCGCGGCGAGGTCGGCGGGAAGCGCGCCGCGCGCCGTCCAGCCCAGCACCCCGGTCGCCCCGGTGAAGGGGAAGGCCGGGTAGAGCACCACCCAGACCAGTGAGAACGCGATGCAGGCGTAGAAGGTGTAGAGCCACCAGGTCGGCAGCGGCGTGTTCAATTCGCGCAGCCCGTCCCATTCATGGCCGGTGGTATGCTGGCCGGAATGCGCGTCGGTCTCGATTTTCCTGGTCATTGCGGATCCTGCTCGCGGAAAGGAATTGCGGCGTGGTCCTGCAGCCCGCGTCGGCGCGAGGGGCGCAGCGTCCATGCCAGGATCCCGGCGAAAAGCACGAAGAACCACACCACCCAGAGCGTGGCGAAGAGCCCCTGGTATTCGGCCAATTCGTTCATGGCTGCCTCACTGCTGCCGGAGCTGTTCGGGTGTGACGTCACGGAACTGCACGAGCGTGCCGAGCATCTGGAGATAGGCGACCAGCGCATCCATTTCCGTCACGCGCCGCGCATCGCCGTCGAACAGGCCCTGCCGTGCCCGCGGATAGCGCTGCGCGAGGCCGGCCCCGTCCGCATCAGGGTTGGCCTGCGCCCGAAGGTCGGCCATCGCGTTCGCGATCATCTCATCGGTGTAGGGCACCCCGATCCGGCGCTGCGCCCGCAGCGTCGCCACGACCCGGTCGGTCTCCAGCGGGCGGTCGAGGAAGGCGTAGGGGGGCATCACGCTATCGGGGACCAGCGCACGCGGGCTGCGCAGATGCGCGGCCTGCCACTCGTTCGAATAGCGTCCGCCGACGCGGGCGAGATCAGGCCCGGTGCGCTTGCTGCCCCACTGGAAGGGATGGTCGTAGATGCTCTCGGCCGCCAGGGAGTAGTGGCCGTAGCGCTCATTCTCGTCGCGGAAGGGGCGGATCATCTGGCTGTGGCAGGCGTAGCAGCCCTCGCGCACGTAGATGTCGCGGCCCAGCAACTCCAGCGGCGTATAGGGGCGGATGCCCTGGACGCGCTCGATGGTGCTCTCGAGCGTGAACAGCGGCACCACCTGCGCGAGGCCACCGAGCGAGACGGTGATCAGCGTCAGCACACCCAGGAGCAGCACGTTGCGCTCGATGGTGCCATGGGAGAATTTCATCGATGCGTTCCTTACTCGGCCGCGAGCGCTTGGGCGGGGGCGAGGCGCGCAGCGGGTGCCTCGGCCTCGTCCATCGTGACGGTCTTCCAAAGGTTGAAGGCCATGATCAGCGCGCCGGTCAGGTACAGCACGCCGCCGAGCCAGCGGATGACGTAGTAGGGGTGCATCGCGGCCACGGTTTCGATGAAGCTGTATTGCAGGAAGCCGTTGCCGTCATAGGCGCGCCACATCAGGCCCTGCATGATCCCGCTGACCCACATCGCGGTGATGTAGAGAACGATGCCCAGCGTCGCGATCCAGAAGTGCCATGAGGCAAGGCGCTCGGAATACAGCGCCTTCTTTTTCCACAGCACCGGGAACAGCCAGTACAGCGCACCGAAGGTGATGAAGCCCACCCAGCCCATCGCGCCGCTGTGGACGTGGCCGATGGTCCAGTCGGTGTAGTGCGACAGGCCGTTGACGGCCTTGATGCTCATCACCGGGCCTTCGAAGGTGCTCATGCCGTAGAAGCCCACGGCGGTGACCGAGAAGCGCAGTCCGGCATCGGTGCGCAGCTTGTCCCAGGCACCCGAGAGCGTCATCAGGCCGTTGATCATGCCGCCCCAGCTGGGCATCCACAGCATCACCGAGAACACCATGCCCAGCGTCTGCGCCCAGTCGGGCAGCGCGGTGTAGTGCAGGTGATGCGGGCCGGCCCAGATGTAGAGGAAGATGAGCGACCAGAAGTGCACGATGGACAGGCGGTAGGAATAGACCGGGCGGTTCGCCTGCTTGGGGATGAAGTAGTACATCATCCCCAGAAAGCCCGCGGTGAGGAAGAAGCCCACCGCGTTATGGCCGTACCACCACTGGATCATCGCCCCCTGCACACCGCCCGCGACGCTGTAGGAATGTGAGGAGCCGCCGCCCACCGGAATGGCCAGGTTGTTCACGATATGCAGCATGGCGACGGTGATGATGAAGGCGAGGAAGAACCAGTTCGCCACATAGATGTGCGGCTCCTCGCGCTTGATCAGCGTGCCGCCAAAGGCGATCAGGTAAGCGACCCATACGACCGTCAGCCAAAGGTCCACATACCATTCCGGCTCGGCGTATTCCTTACCCTGGGAAACACCGAGCACGTAGCCGAGTGCGGCCGTGACGATGAAGAACTGGTAGCCCCAGAACAGGAACCAGCCCATGTCCTCGCCGCCGAACAGCCGCGCGCGGCAGGTGCGCTGGACGATGTAGAGGCTGGTGCAAATCAGCGCATTGCCGCCGAAGGCGAAGATCACCGCGCTTGTGTGGACCGGGCGCAGACGGCCGAAGGTGGTCCATTCCAGGTCAAGGTTGAGCAACGGCCAGGCGAGCTGCGAGGCGATGGTCACGCCCGCGAGGAAGCCCACCACGCCCCAGAACATGGTGGCAATCGCGAAGGCACGGATCGGGGCCTCCACATACTGCATGTCCTGGCGCGCTGGCGTCGTATCCAGACGCGATACCGTCGCATCCATGGGCTTGGCTCTCCTGCTTCGCCGCCGACCAGACAGCAGGATGGCTCATTCGTCCTTGACCTGGATCAAGCCCGGGGTAGCGGACCACCACTAGGGTGCCGCCATCGAGGGAGACAGCGATGGACGCCGCAATCCAGCCGACCGCAATCCGCCGCATTGCCAGCGACCGGCCATGGCATTGGCTGGCCCTGGGCTGGCACGACTTCACCGCCTCGCTTGCGGTGAGCCTGCCCTATGGTGCCGCGCTCACCTTGGCCGGCTGGGTAATGGGGCTGCTGATGTTCGAGGCGGAGATCGCCTGGGCCATCCTACCCGCGGCTGCGGGGTTCTTCCTGGTCGCGCCGTTGCTCGCGGCTGGCTTGTATGAGACCAGCCGCCGTCGCGCGATGGGCCTGACCACCACCCTCGCGCAGAGTCTCGAAGGGTTTCGCCGCAACGGGGCGCAGATTGGCCTGATGGGTGTCGCGCTCCTGCTCATCCACCTGTTCTGGGTTCGCGTGGCGACCCTGCTGTTCGCGCTGTTCTTCGACACCAGCTTCGCGCCATCGCTCTCGGCGCTGCCGGCCGCGATGCTGCAATCGCCGATGCTGCTGCCCTTCCTGCTCGTCGGCACGGGCTTCGGCTTCGTCCTCGCCTCGGCGGCCTTCGCGATCTCGGCCATCTCGATCCCCATGCTGGTCGA
>JBKJNV010000013.1:0-5436 GCA_046593435.1 Roseomonas sp. | reverse complement strand
ATCGTCACTGGCCCTTCGGGCGTGCCGTCATGGGGCGTGCGGAAGGCGTACTTGATCGCCTCGCCCTCGGTCTCGGCGAGGCCCTCGAAGCGGCCGATGTCGAGGTAGACGCAGCGCACCGGGTCATCCTTCGCCTTGCTCGACACCAGCACGACCTCGGCCGACACAACGCCGGCATCGCCGACCATGAAGCGGCCGGGCTCGATCAGCATCTCGGGCAGGTCATTGCCGAAATGCTGGGTCATTGCACCCATGATGGCGTCGCCGAAGGCATCGATCTCGGGCACTTCGGCGCGGTAGCGCACCGGGTAGCCGCCGCCGAGGTTCACCATGCGCAGGTTGATGCCCGCGCCCTTGAGGTCGGTGAAGATCGACGCCACGCGGGCGATGGCGACCTCATAGGCGCCCGTCGTCGTCTGCTGCGACCCCACATGGAAGGAGATGCCGTAGGGGTCGAGGCCCCAGGCGCGGGCGAGCACCATCAGGTCGCGCGCCATGTCCATCTCGCAGCCGAACTTGCGGCTGAGCGGCCATTCGGCGCCCTTGTTCTCGACCAGGATGCGGCAATAGACCTTGGCACCCGGTGCGTGCTGGGCAAGCTTCTTCAACTCGCCTTCGCTGTCGAAGGCGAACATCCGAATGCCGGCGCCGTAGGCCGCCTGGATGGCCGAGACCTTCTTGATGGTGTTGCCGTAGGAGATGGCGTCGGGACGCGCGCCGGCCTCCAGGCACATCTGGATTTCTTCCCACGACGCGGCGTCGAAGGAGGAGCCGAGGTCGGTGAGCCGCGACAGGATCGGCGCGCCGGGATTGGCCTTCACCGCGTAATAAACGCGCGCCAGCGGCAGCGCAGCCTTCAGCCGGCGGTAATTGGTCTCGACGCGGCCCACATCCAGCACCAGGCAGGGCGTGGCAGGAGCGAAGTCGCGCAGATACGCGGCGATCTTGGAGGTCATCGCAGCAATCCCCAGGTCAGGCGGGACGCCTGTGTGAGGCGGCGGCCCGAGGTTAACGAAACGGTCGAACGAACCAGCGACCAAAGTGAACCGCGGGGATTGCGCCCTGCGGGGTTGCCAGAACGCTTGACGTCGTTGCGTAAACCCTTGCTCGGTGAAACACCTTCCTGGGTAAAGAAGGGCGGCGGTTCACCAGTCTGGGGGCCAGAGGCACGTGCGTACTGCGTCTGGAGGGGGAAATAATGCCGTGCCCCCCCCCATGCAAGCGGAAAATCCACCTTCGCCAGATTATTTTCGTGAAACCCCAGCGAAGGGCCGGAAACTCCCCTTGGGGCGGCTGGATCGGCGGGAAGCCCCCCCGATTTCGGCTTGTAACGCGGGAGCCCTTCCTGCGAGCCGCGCCCCGAATCCGCGCTACATCCGTCGCGCCATGATCATCCCGCCCATCGGCGCGCGCGAGGCGAGCGCGATTGGCGTGCCGCGATAGGCATCGAGACCGCGCCCCTGTGTCCCCGGCGCCGCCGCGATCACTTGCGCACGCTCGCCGCCGTTGGAGAGTAGTGCGGCGCCGATGATGGCGGGCGCGGCGGGGCGCGGGGCCGCGGTAGCCGCTGCCACCGCCGGCACCGGCGCGGGGCTGCGGCTTTCCTGCGCCCAGAGCTCGGCGACGCGGGCCTGGTAGCGGCTGCCGAATTCCGGGGTGCGGGAATGGTAGGCCGCGCTCGCGCGGTTCCAATCGCCCAGCTCGGCGCGCAGCTCGGACAGGAAGCGCGCGGCGTAGCGGGTGTTGGCGACCGGGTCGAAGGCTTCCTCCAGGTTCGCGAAGGCGTTGGGGTGGTGGCGCAGGTTGATCTGCATGCAGCCGATGTCGATGGAGCGCACGCCCTGCGCCTGAAGCTGCCGCACGGCGGCAATCGCTGCCGCCCGGTCGGGGAAGAAACTGCCGCGCCCCTCGGCGTTGATGGTCCAGGGCCAGGGGTGGAAGACGCCTGTCACCGGGTCGGCGCGGTTCGATTCAGCGCGGCCGATCGCCATCAGCAAATGCGCGGGGATGCCGGCATTGGCCTCGGCGGCGCGGATGCCGGCGCGGCAGAGCAGGCCCTGCTCGGCCGGCTGGGCGTGCGCGGCCGGCGCGGGGGCGAGTGCTGCGGCGAACAGTGCGAGCATCAGCGACAGCAGGAACGAGGCGGACCGGATCATGCCCTCTCGGGCGCAAGCCCCGTGCCAGCGCGCGCCCGTGCCTGCATTGACGCTTTCGCAGCTTATCGCCGCGCAGGATGGCGCATGACGCGACGCAGGATGCAGGCCGGCATGGCCAGAAGACGCGGATGACCGTGATGGCATCCCTGGCCGCGGCCCTGCGCCGTGGCGCCTGCGCGCATCCCTTTGCGATCCAAGGCCGGCTGGTCGCCGCCGGCGGCCTCACGCTTGAGATCGAGGGCCTTGCCGGGCTCGCCATGCGCGGGGACCGGCTCGCCATCGGCGGCGCCGAGGGTGCCGCGCTGATCGCCGAGGTCACCGATATCGGCGCCACGCGCGTGCGCGCCGTGGGGTTCGAGGCGCTGGAGGGCGTACGCCTGGGTGCCGCGGCTGGGCTGCTGGGGCCGGCGACGATCGCGCCTTGCGATGCCTGGCTCGGCCGTGTGATCGATCCTTTCGGGCGCCCCATGGACGGGCGTGGAACGCTGCCGGCCGGGCAGCATCCGCGCCCGTTGCGCGCCCCACCCCCGCCGGCCGGGCTGCGGGCCAGGCTGGGGCCGCGGATGGACCTCGGCGTGCGCGCGCTCGATGCCTTCTGCACCTGCCGGCAGGGCCAGCGCCTGGGCCTTTTCGCGGCTTCGGGCGTGGGCAAGTCCACGCTGATGGCCATGCTCGCGCAAGGGGCGGAGGCGGATGTCGCGGTCTTCGCGCTGGTCGGCGAGCGGGGTCGGGAGCTGCGCGAATTCATCGAGGATGACCTGGGTGCAGCGGGCATGGCGCGCTCGATTGTGGTCTGCGCGACCTCCGACGCCTCGCCCTTGATGCGGCGGGAGGCGGCCTTCGCGGCGATGGCGGTGGCCGAATACTTCCGCGACCAGGGCAAGCATGTGCTGCTGATGATGGATTCCGTCACCCGCTTTGCCATGGCGCTGCGCGAGATCGGGCTTGCCGCCGGCGAGCCGCCGACCACGCGGGGCTACACCCCCTCGGTGTTCGCCGAACTGCCGCGCCTGCTTGAACGCGCGGGCCCGGGGCTCGAAGGCCAAGGTGCGATCACTGGCCTGTTCACCGTCCTCGTTGAGGGCGACGACCATGACGAGCCGGTGGCGGACGCGGTGCGCGGCATCCTCGATGGCCATGTCGTGCTCGACCGCCGCATCGGGGAGGGCGGGCGCTACCCGGCGATCGATGTGCTGCGCAGCCTCTCGCGCACCGTGCCCGGCTGCCTTGGCGCGGCGGAGGCGGCGCTGATGCTGCGCGCCCGGCGTGCGCTGGCGCTGCATGCGGAGGTGGCGGATCTGGTGCGGCTGGGCGCCTATCGCGCCGGGGCGGATGCCGCCGTGGATGCCGCCGTGTCGGTGACGCCGCGCATCGAGGCGTTCCTGGCGCAGGCAAAGGGTGAAGTCAGCAGCTTGCCCCAGGCCTTCGCGATGCTGGCGGAGGTGATGGATGGCGACGCGTGACCCGGTGGACGCCTTGTTGCGCATGCGCGGCTTCGCAACCCGCGAGGCGAAGCGCGTGCTGGGCCTGCGCGTACAGTCCGAACAGGCGCTCGCCGCCGAGGCCGCCCTGCGCGCCGATGCGCCCGCGCGCGAGCAGGCGAGCGGCGGCGACCCGCTGCTGATCGCGGCGTGGATGCCAAGGGCCCTGGCCGATGCGACGCGCGCCGCTGCCCTGGCGGGCCACGCATCACGCATGCGCGATGCGGCGCAGGCCGCCCTCGCCGAGGCGCGGCGCCAGGAACGCGTTCTGGAAAGCCTGGCCGAGGCACGCGCGGCGATGCGGGCCACGCTCGCGGCCCGGCGCGAGCAGGCGCGGCTCGATGATCGCGCCGGGGCGCGCCATGATGCGGGAGTGCGGATCCGATGAGTGAATCGCTGCTGGATGCGGGCGAGGCGCTCGCCGCCGCGCTGAAGGCCGAAACCGCGGCCCTTGCGGTGCCGGGGCAACCGCAGGCCGAGGCGCTCGGGGCCGCCAAGACCGCCGCGCTGGAGGCCTTTGCCGCCAGCCTCGCCGCCACGCCGCCGCCGCCGCGCCAGATGCGCGTGATGATGCTGATGGCCCGCCTGCGGCACCTCGCAGCGGAGAATCAGGCGGCGCTGGAACGCGCGCTGCGTGTCCAGGAGGCGGTTCTGGGAGTGCTGCGCGACGCGATGCAGCGCGGCGAGGCGGCGGCCGGGCAGGCGGCGGTTTCCTTCCGGGTCTGAGCCGCGCCATGAGGGGCGCATTCCCAACTCGCATCCCCGATGGCAGGTTGCGCGCCAAGGGGCGCGTGATGCCGCCCCGCCGCAGGGGAGATACCGGGCCATGGCCTTGACGAAGCGCGCACTGCTGGCCGCACCGATGCTGCTGCCGGGCCTAGCCCGCGCGCAATCCTGGCCGAGCCGCGCCATCACCATCATCGTGCCCAACCCGCCCGGGGGCGGGAGCGACTTCGCCGCGCGGCTGTTCACCGAGGGGCTGTCGGCCGCGCTCGGCCAGCCGGTGGTGATCGACAACCGCCCCGGTGCGAACGGCAATATCGGCATCATGGCGGCGGTGCGCGCGGCACCCGATGGGCATACGCTGCTGTTGCAGTATTCGGGCTATCACGCCGGCAACCCGGCGATGATGCGCAACCTGCAATGGGACCCGCTGCGCGACCTCACGCCGGTGGGCATGGCGACCATGGCGCCGCACGTCATCCTGGGCGCGCCCAACCTGCCGGCCAATACGCTGGCCGAGTTCATCGCCTTCGCCCGCGCCAATCCGGGGCGGGTGAACTACGCCTCCTCGGGCAATGGCTCGATCCAGCATATCGCGGGCGAGGTGCTGTCGCGCGCGATCGGGGCGCCGATGGTGCATGTGCCCTACCGCGGCGCCGCACCCGCGCTGCAGGATGTGGCGGGCGGCCGGGTCGAGATATTCATCACCACGCCATCCTCGGCCATCGCGCTGGTTCAGTCCGGGCACATCAAGGCGCTCGCGATGGCGAGCGCGCAGCGCAGCCCGGCGCTGCCCAACGTGCCGACCACGGCCGAGGCCGGGCTGCCCGGCTTCACCATGGATGCCTGGTTTGCCTTCTTCGCCCCCGCCGGTGTGCCCGAACCCGTGCTGGAGCGGCTGAACGCGGCGCTGCGGATGCTGGCCGCCGATCCGGTGGTCCGCCGCCGCGCCCAGGAGGGCGGCGCTGGCCTCGCCGCCATGACGCGGGCCGAGCTGGACCGCCTGGCGCGGAGCGAGATCGAGACGCTGGGCGCGGTGATCCGCGGCGCCGGCATCGTGCTGGAATAGGCGCGGC
>JBKJNV010000533.1:0-4865 GCA_046593435.1 Roseomonas sp. | reverse complement strand
CTGAAGATTGCGGGTGAAGGTCGAGATCCAGACCGGGGCGCCATTCCGTTCCGCCCAGAGGCTCGCGGGCGCGATGTAGCCCAGGGTCTTGCCGGTGCCCGTGCCGGCCTCGGCGAGCACCATGCGCGGCGCGCCTGGGGCTTCGCGGGGCGTGAAGGCGGCCGATGCGGCGGAGGCGTAGTCGGCCTGCTGCGGACGCTGCTCGGCGCCTTCGCCCAGCATCTCCGCCAGGCGTTGGCGTGCCTCGCGCGGTTCCACGGCGAAGCACGCGGCTGCGGGCGGCGGTGCAGTGTCCTCCCACTCGGGAAGGCGACGCCAGGGCTTCAGGCCGTGCGTGGCGGGCAGCGCGGCATCCTGGCCGAGCGCGGCAAGAATGGAGGCCGCCCAGGGCCAGTCCGCGGCCTCCGCCATGCGGGCGGCCAGCGATGCGGCGTCGCGGTTGATGGGCTCGGCGCGGCGGCGGGCCAATTCGCGCAGCATCACGGTCGCCAACTCGGGCAGCAGGGCGGCCAGTGCCTCGACGTCGTGGGGTGGTTCAATGCCGAGCGCCATGGCCAGGCCGCGCGGTGTCGGCGCGCAGGGCTGTGCGGGGCGGCAGAAGGCGAACAGCTCCAGCAGATCATGCGCGCCGGGAATGCCGGGCAGCCCCAGCCGCCGGGCGGTGGCTGGTGCATGGACCAGCATCGGCGGCGTGCCGTTGCGGGCGAGGAGTTCAGCACCCGAGAGCCACAGGAACTCGCCATCCGGCGTCAGCAGCGCGGCGCGGCCCTGTTCGGCCACCAGGGCCGGGGCGTCCGGCAGCAGCAGCCGCGGCGGCTGGGGCGCGCGCTCAGCCAGTGCGGCTGCGCTCCCTCGGTTCCATGCGCATGCGCTCGGCAATCTGCACCGCGTTCAGCGCCGCGCCCTTGAGCAGCTGGTCGCCGCAGAGGAAGAAATCCAGGCCGCAATCGCCAAAGACCGGGTTGGCACGAATGCGCCCGACCTCGACATCGTCCCGCCCCGTGGCCGTGAGCGGCATCGGGTAGCGATTGGCGCCGGGGTCATCGACCACCACCACGCCCGGGGCGGCGGCCAGGACCGCGCGGGCGGCTTCGGCGGTGACGGGGCGCTCGGTCTCGATGGTGACCGCCTCGCCATGCACGCGGAAGGTCGGGATGCGGACTGCCGTGCAGGAGATCAGCAGGTCAGGCTGGCCCATGATCTTCCGGCTTTCCCAGACCACTTTCATCTCTTCGCGCGTGTAGCCATTGGGCTGGAAGCTGTCGATGTGAGGGATGACGTTGAAGGGCAGGGGGTGGGCGAACACGTCATGCCTGGCGCTCTCGCCTTCAAGCAGGGCGCGACGGGTCTCCCGCTCCAGCTCGGCCATGCCCTCGGCACCGGCGCCGCTCGCGGCCTGGTAGGTGGAGACGATCACGCGCTTGAGGCCAAAGGCCTTGCGCAGCGGCTCCAGGGCGACGACCAGGATGGCGGTGGTGCAGTTGGGGTTGGCGATCAGGCGGTGGGCGCCGATGGCGGCCTCGTTCACCTCCGGCACCACCAGGGGCACGTCCGCCTCCAGCCGCAATGCCGAGGAATTGTCCACCACGGCCACGCCCTGTTCCGCCAGGGCGCGTGCGTGCGCCTTGGCGAAATCCCCCGAGACCGCGAGCAGTGCGAGGTCAAGCCCGCGCGCCGCCTCAAGCGTGAAGGCCTCGATCGTGACCTCGCCGAAGGGTGTCGTGACACGGGTACCGGCCGAGCGCGTGGAGGCGAAGAGGCGCAGCTCCGTCACGGGGAAGCCACGCTTGCCCAGCACCGCCACGATTTCTCTGCCCACAGCACCCGTCGCACCGACCACGCCTACGCGCATGACACCCTTCCTTGACGAACCAATGAGGGGATTAGCGCAAGCCCGGCGCGGGCGCCAGAATCGTGCAAGCAGGGCCGCCATGCGGCGCATATGCAGGGCCGCCGCCATGCGGTGTGCCCGGTGCGGGGCCGCAACGCCGCGTTGACCCCGCCGCCCGCCCCTGCCATCTGGCCTGGATGATCGACCGAGATTCCCTCCGCGGCGTGAAGGCCTGGCCCTTCGAGGAGGCGGCGCGGGTTGCCGACCGCCTCGCCGCCACGCCCAAGCCTGCGGGCGCGCTTTTTGAAACAGGGTATGGTCCGTCGGGCCTGCCGCATATCGGCACCTTCGGCGAGGTGGCGCGCACCACCTGGGTGAAGCGCGCCTTCGAGCGCATGACCGGGCTGCCGGCGCGCCTGATTGCTTTCAGCGACGACATGGACGGGCTGCGCAAGGTCCCCGACAATATCCCCAACAAGGCGATGCTGACCGAGCACATCGGCAAGTCCCTCACCGCCATCCCGGACCCCTTCGGCACCCATACGAGCTTCGGGGCGCACAACAATGCCCGGCTGCAGGCGTTTCTAGACGCCTTCGGCTTCGATTACGAGTTCGTGTCCTCCACGGATACCTACCGGTCTGGCCGCTTCGACGCGGCGCTGCTGCGCATGGCCGAACGCCATGAGCAGGTGCGCCAGGTCATCCTGCCGAGCCTGGGCCCGGACCGGCGCGCGACCTATTCGCCCTTCCTGCCCGTCCATCCGCGGACCGGCGTGGTGATGCAGGTGCCGATGGAAGCCGTCGATCCTGCCGGCGACACCCTGCGCTGGACTGACCCGGAGACCGGCGAGCGGCATGAGACGCGCATCACCGGCGGCCATTGCAAGGCGCAGTGGAAGGCGGATTGGGCGCTGCGCTGGTATGCCCTGGGCGTCGACTACGAGATGTCCGGCAAGGACCTGATCGACTCCGTAAAACTCTCCTCGGCGATCTGCCGGGTAATGGGGGCAGAGCCGCCGATCAACTTCACCTATGAGCTGTTCCTCGACGACCAGGGGCACAAGATCAGCAAGTCCAAGGGCAATGGCCTGACCATTGATGAGTGGCTGCGCTATGCGCCGCCGGAAAGCCTTGGGTTTTTCATGTACCAGGCGCCGCAGCGCGCGAAGCGGCTGTATTTCGACGTGATCCCGCGCGCCGTCGATGGCTATGTCGCGGCGGTCGAGCAGGTGCGGGCGGAAGCCGAGGCCGCGCCGTTGGACGCGATGAAGAACCCTGCCTGGCACATCCATGGCGGCGTGCTGCCGAACACCCCGCCGCCGGCGATTTCCTACGCCACGCTGCTCAATATCGCCGGCATCGCGAACACGGCGGATCCGGCGACGCTCTGGGCCTATATCCAGAAATATCATCCCGCGAGCGGCGCCCGGAGTGACCCGTTCCTGGACGGGCTTGTTGTGAACGCCTGCGCCTACTGGCGGGACTATATCGCCCCCGCGCGCCGCTTCCGTCTTGCGAGCCCGGAGGAAGGCGTCGCCATGCGCGAGTTGGTGCGCCTGCTGCAGGAGCGCGAGGCGCAATTCCTGGCGTTGCCGGCCGGCGCCGCGCGCGAGGGTGCCATCCAGGATGCGGTCTATGATGCGGGCCGCCGTCCTCCCTTCCTGGAGCCGGCCAAGGATGGACGCATGGGTGTCTCCCGCGCCTGGTTCAGCGCGCTCTACGAAGTGCTGTTGGGCAAGACCGAGGGGCCACGCTTCGGCGGCACTGTCGCGGTCATGGGTGTCGCGGAGACCGTGCGCCTGGTCGAAGCCGCACTTGCGCGCGGCACCGGGGAAGCGGCCGCTTGAAAGCCGCCTGGCCCATGCTGCGTCGGCACGGACCGACCGCCTTCGGCCTCGCCTTGCTCGTCGGCGCCATCTATGCGGTCCAGAACGAATTCCGCGGTCTCTCCGTCGCGGATATCGCCACGGCATTGGCAGCGATCCCGAACTCTGCGCTGTGGATCGCGGGCGGCCTGACGTTGCTCGCCTTCGCGGTACTGACCATCTACGATCGGTTGGGCTCGGTCTATGCGGGGCATCCGGTCAGCTACGCGCGCACCTCGCTGGCATCTTTCGTGGCCTATACGCTTGCGCATAATCTGGGTTTCGCGGCCGTATCCGGCGCAGCGGTGCGCTACCGCTTTTATGCCGCCTGGGGGCTGAGCCCGCTCGAGATTGCCAAGATCGTGGCCTTCACAAGCCTCACTTATGGCCTGGGCGGCTTCGCGCTGGGCGGGCTCGTGCTGATGGTAGAGCCTGATATCCTGCCCTGGTTCCGCGACCATGTGCCCACCTGGGCGATGCGGGGCCTTGCGTTGGTGCTGTGGGCCGCGGTTGTGATGTACGTTGTGATGTCGCGCCTTGTCTCACGCATCCGTATTTTCGGCCATGATATCACACTGCCGGGCCTGAGGATGGCGCTGGCCCAGGTGGCCCTTGCCAGCGTGGATGTCGCAGTCACCGCCGCAATTTTCTACGTCCTGCTGCCGCAAGCCGAGGGGCTGACCTTTGTCATCTTCCTGGGCATCTACGTGGCCGGATACACGGCCGGCATCGCTGCGAGCGTGCCCGGCGGCATCGGGGTCTTCGATGGCTTCGTGCTGCTCGCTTTGCAGCCCTATATGCCCGCGTCGCAAGCGGTGGGCGCGCTGCTGCTGTTCCGTCTGTACTACTACATCGTGCCGCTGTTCGTGGCTGGGGCGCTGTTTGCGGCTTTCGAGATGACGCAGCGCCGCGCCGCGCTCAAGAAGCTCACCGCCAACCTGCGCGGCGGAGAGGCGCTGGAAGCCCCCGCCCTGGCTTCGCTGGTTGGCCTTGGGGGGCTGGTGCTGATCTTCGTGGGCGCGCTGCCAGTCCGGGGCACGCTGATGGAGGAGTGGGCCGGGCCCCCCGCTGCCACCGCCTCGCATTTCGCGGCCTCGGTCGTTGGGTCGCTGCTGTTGCTGATCGGGTATGGGATGGTGCGGCGCCTGCGCGTCGCGATGCAACTCGGC
>JBKJNV010000297.1:0-6893 GCA_046593435.1 Roseomonas sp. | reverse complement strand
CCTCGACCGCATGGCCGCGCATGCGCGCTGGCTGCTGGCGAATGGCTGCAACGGCCTGGGCATGCTGGGCACCACGGGCGAGGCGAATTCGCTCGGCCTGCATGAGCGCAAGGCGGTCCTCGAAGGGCTGATCGCGCGCGGCATCCCGGCCGCGAAGCTGATGCCGGGGACCGGCTGCTCGAACCTGTCCGACACGGTGGAGCTCACGCTGCACGCCCGCGCGCAGGGCTGCCGCGGCGTGCTGGTCCTGCCGCCCTTCTACTACAAGGCGCCGACCGATGACGGGCTGTTCGCCTACTTCTCGGAAGTGGTGAACCGCGTGGGCGGCGGCATCGCCCTGTATCTCTATCACTTCCCCCAGCAGAGCGCGGTGCCCTTCACGCTCGACCTCATCGGCCGGCTGCTCAAGGCGTTCCCCGGCGCGATCCAGGGCGTGAAGGACAGCTCGGGCGACTACGCGAACATGAAGGCCATGGTCGACGCCTTCGCGAAGGACGGGTTCGAGGTCTACTCCGGCAGCGACGAGTTCCTCCAGCGCATCCTCGCCGATGGTGGTGCGGGCTGCATCACTGCGGCGTCGAACGCGAACAGCCATTGGGGCGGCATCGTCTACGCAAAGCGCACGGGTGCGGAGGCCGACGCGGCCCAGGCCATGCTGGCCGCGACGCGCCGCGCCGCCACCTCCGTCCCGCTCATCTCCGGCCTGCGCGAGATCATCGCGCGCAGCACCGGTGACATGGGCTGGCGCACCATCCGCCCGCCGCACCTCCCACTCAACGACACCCAGGCCGACGCCATCTGGGCCGCCTGGGGTGCCGCCGGCGCCCTGCCACTGCCGGGCCTCAATCAGGCAAAGGCCGCCGAATGACCGAACCTCTCCGCTGCCGCGAACCGGCCACCGCCACGACGCAACAGGATGACGCGCACACGCGCGTCACCCGTTGGGACTTCGCGCCCGGTGCGGAAACCGGCTTCCACCGCCACGGCCTCGCCTACGTCGTCGTCCCCGTGACCGACGGCATGCTGCTGATCGAAATGCCCGATGGCAGCACCGCGACCGCAACGCTCACGCGCGGCGTCTCCTACGCCCGCCCGCCCGGTATCGAACACAACGTTGTCAACGCCGGCGACGCCCCGTTGAGCTTCGTTGAGATCGAACTGAAACATCTCCCTGGGTGACGCGGAACGCCATGCGCGCGATGATGCGCGCATGGAGATTCCCTCCCCCGAAACCGTCGCGCTCCGCATCCCCGCCTATACGCAGCCGCTGCCCTGCACGGTGGTGTGGAGACGCTCCGCGCGCGCGCGCCGTGTGAGCCTGCGCATCGACCCGAGCGAAGGCACCGTCGTCATCACCCTGCCCCCGCGCGCCGGCCGCCGGGCTGGCATGGCATTGCTCATCGAACACGCCGCCTGGGTCATGCAGCGTCTGCGCGCACTCGCACCCTCCCGTGCCTTCGCGCCCGGTTCGGAAATCCCCGTTGGCAACATTCCCCACATCATCCGCCACGACCCCACCACGCGGGGATCCCGCATCGAAGGTGGCGCCATCATCGTGGGCGGCGCGCCCGAGTTCCTCGCCCGCCGCGTCACCGACGCACTGCGCGCCGAAGCCAAGCGCCGCATCGCCCCGCTCATCGTCAAGCACGCAACCGCACTCGACGTCCGCGTGCCCGCCATCCGCCTGAAGGACACCAAATCCCGCTGGGGCAGCTGCGCACCCGACGGCACCATCGCCTTCTCCTGGCGCCTGGTCATGGCGCCCGACTGGGTGCTGGACTACGTCGTGGCCCACGAAGTCGCCCACCGCCGCGAACTCAACCACTCCCCCCGCTTCTGGGCGCATCTCGAAACCCTGACCCCGCACCGCGAAGCGGCCGTCGCCTGGCTGCGGGAACACGGGGCGGCACTGCTCAGGATCGGGTGAGGGAGCCGCGCGAGGCGAGGGCCAAAGCCCTGCACAGCCGCGACGAAGCGACTAGGATGCCTTGTTCCGGCCCACCCGCCGCACGAAGGAACACCGCCATGAAGGCCGTCGCCTACACCCATTGCCGCCCCGCCACCCATCCCGATTGCTTCGAGGATGTCATCCTGCCGGACCCGCCGGTGCCCCGCGGCCGCGAATTGCTGGTCGAGGTCCGCGCCGTCTCGGTGAACCCCGTGGACACCAAGCTGCGCGCCAGTGCCGACCCGGCCGGAGAGCCGCGCGTGCTGGGCTTCGACGCCGCCGGCATCGTCCGCGCCCGCAGCCCCGAGGCCGGGCTGTTCCATGTGGGCGATGAGGTATTCTACGCGGGCGTGGTCAACCGCGCCGGCTCCAACGCGCAGTTCCAGCTCGTCGATGAGCGCATCGTCGGCCACAAGCCGCGCTCCCTGTCCTTCGCCCAGGCCGCCAGCCTGCCGCTGACCGGCATCACCGCGTGGGAGGCACTGTTCGACCGGCTGCGCATCGCGCGCGGCGGCGCCTCCCAGGGTGCAGCAGTGCTGATCACCGGCGGTGCGGGGGGCGTTGGTTCCATCGCCATCCAGCTCGCGCGGCGACTGACCGCGCTGAAGGTCATCACCACCGCCTCACGCCCCGAAACGCGCGCCTGGTGCGAGGCGATGGGCGCCCATCACGTCCTGGACCACAGCGCCGATCTGGGACCGCAGATCAAGGCGCTCGGCCTGCCGATTCCCTACATCTTTTCGGTGACACAAACCGACCAGCACTGGAACGCGCTGGCCGATGCGCTCGCCCCGCAGGGTGGCATCTGCGTGATCGACGAAATCAAGACCGCGAACCTGCTGCGCATCCGCCCCAAGGCGGGTTTCCTGGCCTTCGAGGCGATGTTCGCCCGCGCGCTGAACACCACCCCCGACATGATCGCCCAGCACCACCTGCTGGACGAGATCGCGCATCTGGTGGACACCGGCGCGCTGCGCCACACCATGACGCGCAACCTCGGCCCACTCACCGCCACAAGCCTTGCCGAAGCCCATGCCCTGGTCTCAACCGGCCGCATGATCGGCAAGGTCGTCCTTGAAGGGATTACGCCTTGATCATCCTCGTCACCGGCGCCACCGCCGGCTTCGGCCTCACCATCGCACGGCGCTTCGCCGCCGATGGCGCCCACATCATCGCAGCCGGCCGGCGCTCGGAACGCCTCGATGCCCTCCAGGCCGAACTCGGCGCCGACCGCGTCCTGCCGCTCACTCTCGATGTGCGCGACCGCGCGGGCGTCGAAGCTGCCATCGCCGGTCTGCCCACGGGCTGGACCGCCATCGACATCCTCGTGAACAACGCCGGCCTCGCAATGGGGCTCGAGCCCGCGCAATCCGCGAACCTCGACGACTGGGACGCGATGATCGACACCAACTGCAAGGGCCTCACCTACATGACCCGCGCGGTGCTGCCGGGCATGGTTGCGCGCAACACCGGGCACATCGTCAATATCGGCTCCACCGCAGGCGAATTCCCCTACCCCGGCGGCAATGTCTACGGCGCGACCAAAGCCTTCGTGCGCCAGTTCAGCCTGAACCTGCGCGCGGACCTGTTCGGCACCAAGGTGCGCGTCACCGACATCGAGCCCGGCCTGGTCGGCGGGACCGAATTCTCCAACATCCGCTTCAAGGGCGATGACGCGAAGGCCGCCTCGATCTACGCCAATACCGACGCGCTGACGCCCGAGGACATCGCGGATGCGGTGCACTGGGTCGCGACGCGGCCGGCGCGGGTGAACATCAACACGATGCAGCTGATGCCGGTGGTGCAAAGCTTCGGGCCGCTGCGGGTGGACCGGGGCTGAAGAAGGTCGGGGAAAAGAATTTCCCCGAGCCCCATTCTTTTATTTTTATCTTTGGGTCGGCGTTGAAAGCGCACAACCGTTTTGGCGAGGCGGCGCCAACCACGCCTCCCGCACGAAGAAATCAAAAGTAAAAGAACGGGGTCCAGGGAATCGCATTCCCTCGCGCAGTCCCCACCGTGCGGTTCCACACCTGCGCGCACTCGGCCCACACCCGGTTGCACCCCTCCCGGAACCCCGGCAGCACCGCCGGAACCACCACCCGCCAGCGAACGACCCAGCGCTCCAGCCTCTCAACGTAACGCTATGTCCGATTGCCCGCGATCACAGCGATGCCATCCGGCGGAGCCCCACCAGCCTGTCGCACAGGAACAGGACGAAGATGGTCAGCAGGACCAGCAGCGTGGACACCGCGGCAAGCGTCGGGTCCGGGCTGATCTCAAGGTAGTTCAGCAGCTGGATCGGCAGCGTCTTGGTCCGCACATCGACCAGGAACATCGATACCGGGTAGTTGTCGAAGCTCGCGATGAAGGCGAACAGCGCCCCCGAGACGAAGCCCGGCAGAATATTCGGCACCAGCACCCGCCACAGCGCGAGACCGTAGGAACAGCCCAGCGTCCGCGCCGCATCCACCATGGCGAAGTCGAACAGGCTCAGGCTGGCCAGCACCGTGCGCATGATGAAGGGCATGGTGATGACCACATGGGCCAGCAGCAGCGACCACCAGGCATCGCGCAGCCCGATCTCGCGCAGCGCCTGGAGCATGGCGATGCCGAGCACCAGGCCCGGGAGCATCAGTGGCGAAACCATCAGCGCGGTCACCGCCTCGCCCCCTGGCACGCGGCCCTTGATGAGCGCGATCGCAGCAAGCGTGCCCAGCAGCAGGGAGATGGCGGTCGAGAGTGCCGCAATCTGCGCTGACAAGCCCAGCGCGCCGAGCAGCCCATCCACATTGCGGATACGCCCATACCATTGCAGGGAAAATCCCTCGGGCGGGAAAGAAAAGACCGCCGATTCCGTGAAGCTCACGGGGATGACCACCGCGATGGGCAGCATCAGGAAGGCGATCACCAGGATCAGCGCGCCGAAGGACACGCCGCGGGCGATGCGCTCCATCACGCCCCCCGCGCGGTGGACAACCGCTTTTGCAAAACCGCCGCCGTCACCACCACCACCAGCGCGACGAAAAGCAGCACCGCCGCCATCGCCGCCCCCAACTGCCAGTCGCGCAGGTTCAGGAAGGCTTTCGCCATCACCATCGACATGGTCATGAAGCGATCCCCCATCAGCAGCGACGGCGTGACATAGGCCGCGACCGCAAGCGAGAAGGTGATGCTCACCCCCGCCACCACGCCGGGCAGCGAAAGCGGCAACGTCACCCGCGTGAAGGCGAACCAGGGCGAGGCGCCCAGCGTCGCGGCCGCGTCGGGCAGCCGCTGGTCCATCATGCGCACCACCGAATAGATCGGCAGCACCATGAAGGGTAGGAAGACGTTGATCATGCCCGCATAGAGCGCGCCCTCGGTGAAGATCATGCGCACCGGACGCTCGATGAAGCCAAGCTCCAGCATGGCCCAGTTCAGGATGCCGTCGCGGCGGAGGATGATGCCCCACCCGAAGCTTTTCACGATGATCGAGACGGTGAGCGGCAGGAACACCAGCGCGAACAGGATCACCTGCGCGTAGCCCTTCGCCCGCGCCAGCGCGAAGGCGGCGGGATAGCCGAACAGCAGCGCCCCACCGGTGGTGATGAGGCCAAGTTGCAGCGACTGCCACATCACCTGCCGGTAATAGCCATCGCCCAGCACCCGCACATAGCCGGCCAGCGAGAACCCGTCGGGGCCGCGGATGGAAGACCACAACATCAGCAGCAGCGGCAGCAGGAACACCACCAGCATGAAGGCGAGCGCGGGCAATACCAGCAGGGTCAGGCCTTCGGGACGCCGCGACGGCGCGGCTGTCAGCACCGCACTCATCCGGCCGGAGACGCAGTCGCGCCCTCGGCGCGCGGAAACACCGTCGCGCCCTCGGCGCGCGAAAACCCAGTCGCGCCCTCGGCGTGCGGGAACACCATCGTGTCGACGACGCGGAAGGCCAGCGGCGCCATGGCACCTGGCGCGAGGCCATCAGGCAGGCGCGGAACCTCCACCACCACTCGGTCGGGTTCCGCCACGTCGAAGATCAGCTGCGTGCGGCTACCCAGGAACGAGATGTCGGCGACGCGCGCCTCGATGCGGTTCATCCCCGCCTCATGCGCCGCGTCGATCCGCACCGCCTCCGGCCGCACCGCGACCACCACGGACGACCCGGTCGCGAAATTGCCCACCGCGCGCACTTGCCCCAGTGCGGTCGCGACCGTGACCATCCCCGCGCCGGCCTCCGCCACACGCCCCGACAGCCGCGTGGACTGTCCGACGAAGTCCAACACGTACAGGCTGGTGGGGTGGCCATACAGCGTGGCGGGATCGGCCAGCTGCTCGATCCGCCCGGCATTCATCACCGCGATGCGGTCGGAGACGACGAGCGCCTCCTCCTGGTCGTGCGTCACGAAGATCGCGGTGATGCCGACCTCGCGCAGAAGCTGCTTGAGTTCCACCTGCATCGTCTCGCGCAGCTTGCGGTCGAGCGCGCTGAACGGCTCATCGAGCAGCAGCAGGGCCGGGCGTACCACCAGCGCGCGGGCAACGGCGACGCGTTGCTGCTGCCCGCCGGACAGCGACGTCACCGGCTTGTCCGCATACGCTTCCATGCGCACCAGGCGCAGCGCTTCGGTCACGCGCGGCCCTGCGTCGCGCTTGGCCACCCCCTGCGCCCGCAGGCCAAAGCCAATATTCTCGGCCACCGTCAGATGCGGAAACAGCGCGTAGTTCTGGAACACCACGCCGACATTGCGCTTATGCGCCGGCAGCCGGGTGATCTCGGCCCCACCCACCGCGATGCGCCCGGCATCGGGCTGCAACAGCCCCGCGACGCAGCGCAGCAGCGTTGTCTTCCCACAGCCAGAGGGACCAAGGAGAGAGACGAATTCACCCCGTGCAACCGCGATCGAGAGATCATCGAGCACAACCGCCGCACCGAAGCGCTTCGTCACACCAATGACCGCGAGGT
>JBKJNV010000424.1:0-2765 GCA_046593435.1 Roseomonas sp. | reverse complement strand
TCCTGACCCGCGCGATCCCGCAGCTGACGAGTGCGACGGTGATCGGGCCGCTGCTGCTGGGCCTTTCGCGTCCGGCGCAGATCGTGCCCATGCAGGCCGGCGTGAACCAGGTGCTCGATGTCGCGTGCCTCGCCGCACACGCCGCAATCGCGCGGTGATCCTGACGATCGGCTATGAGGCCATCACGCCCGCGGCGCTGATAGAGGCGCTGCGCGGCGCGGGGGTGCAGACGCTGGTCGATATTCGCGCGCTGGCCAATAGCCGCAAGCCCGGCTTTGCCAAGCGCGCCCTGTCCGAGGCACTTACCGCCGCCGGCATTGCCTATGTGCATGAGAAGCAACTCGGCACGCCGGCAGAAGGGCGTGCTGCGGTGCGCGCCGGTCGCCCGGCGGAGATGCGGCGGATCTTCGGGCGCCACATGGAAGGCGCGGAACAGCAGGATGCGGTGGCGAGACTGGCGCAGCGGGCGCGGGCAGAGCGCGTCTGCCTGCTCTGCCTGGAAGCCGACCCGGCACATTGCCACCGCACGCTGGTGGCCGAGGCGATAGGGCTGCCGATCCGGCACCTCTGAGGCAGACGCGCTACCGGGTGGTCGCCCGATCCACCCCGGCGCCGGTGCGCCGCGCCGCCCGGTCCACCCGCTCACCTGTCCATCGCCCGGCCCGGTTGAGCGCTGCACCAGTGCGGTTCGCCGCGCGCCCCACGGCGTTGCCGGTGCGCCGGGCCGTGCGATCGATGGCCGCACCTGTTCGCACCGCGGCACGCTCGGGCCCCGAGGGTTGCGCGACCGTGGCCGCCCGCGGCACCGGCGGGGGAAGCGCGGTGCGCTCCTGCGCCAGGGCCGGCGCGCTGGCGAGCAATCCGGCGATGATGAATGCACGCAGCATGGCGGCCGTGTCCTGATCTGCTGCGGCGATCAATGCGCGCCCAGCTGCGCGGCCGCAATGCGCCGTGTGCTGCTGGCGCGTAACCGTGATGTCCTGCGTGTGCGTGTTGCCGGCACGCCCGGTGACGGTTTGGGTGCCGGTATAGGTCCCGTTCTGCGCCGTGCCCTGGCCGGCCCGGTGTGCGTGCGGCCACCGGGGCCGGTTCAATTCAAGATCAAAATGGGTAACGAAATACCCCATCAGTTGTCGATCCGGATGCCCAGCTCCCGGATCAGTGGCCGCCACGCCGCGGCCTCGCGCGCGACGAAGTCCTGGAAAGCCGCCGGCGACAGCGGCGCACTCTCGACGCCAAGGTCGTTCATCCTGCGGACCAGCACCTCGCTCGCCACCGCTGCACCGAGGGCCGCATGGAGCCGTTCGATGGCGACCGCGGGCGTGGCCGCGGGCACGCTCATGCCCTGCCAACCATAGGCGATGGCGTCGGCAATCCCTGCCTCGCGCAGCGTCGGCACGCGCGACGCCTGGGTCGAACGCGCCTCGCTCATCACCACGAGTGCGCGCACGCGGCCGTCGCGGATGAAGGGCAGGCCGGTCGCGCAATCGATCACCACGCAATCGAGCGCGCCAGCGAGCAGGTCCAGCATGGCCGCCGGCCCGCCGCGATAGGGCACGTGCTCGGCGGCAAGCCCGCTGCGCCGCTTGAGCATTTCCATCGCCAGGTGATGCGGGGAGGCGATGCCCGGCGTGCCGTAATTCGGCGGCCGGTTCCGCGCGGCGGCCCGCAGGCCGGCGAAATCCGCAATCGGGCTGTCGGGGCGGACCACGATGAACAGCGGAAAGCGCCCGATGAAGCCCACGCCGGTGAAATCGCGGTCCGGATCATAGGGCAACCGCGCGTAGAGCGCCGGATTCGCGACCAGGATGCCGTTGTCCACATGCAGCAGCGTATGCCCATCGGGGGCCGCGCGCGCGGCCTGTTCGCTGGCCAGCACCGCACCGCCGCCGGGGCGGTTCTCGACCACCACGGGCTGGCCCAGGCGGGGCGCCATTTCGCCCGCGATCAGTCGCGCGAACACATCCGAGGCACCGCCGGGCGGGTAGCCCACCAGCCAGCGCAGCGGTCGGTCGGGAAAGCCCTGGGCAGTCGCAGCCCCGGCCGCAAGCGTCGCCATGCCTGCCAATGTGCAGCGCCGTCCGATCATGCTCGTGCCCCCATGCCAGAAGCCCATCCTGCGCCCGCCATCACCGGGTGAGAAGCATCAGCCACAGCGGCAGGGTGATCAGGGCGGCGATATGCTCGGTGGTGGTGATGGCGGCGATCAGCGGCGCGTCGCCCCCCATTGCCCGCGCCATCACGTAGCTCGTCGCGGCCGTGGGCAGCGCCATGAACAGGATGGCGATGACCGCCGGCAGCCCCTCGAGCCCGAAGGCCATCGCGCAGGCCCAGGTGATCAGCGGCATGCCGATGAGCTTGAGCGCGCCGGTCGCCGCCTGCACCGGCCGCCGGTCGGAAAAACTCGCAAGCGACAAGGCCGCCCCGACACAGAGCAGCCCGAGTGCCAGCGAGGCGCGACCCAGGCTCGCGACCAGGGGCTTGACCCCCGGCGGCAGGCCGCCGAGTGCCGCGATGGCGAAGCCCACCATGCAGGCGAGCATCAGCGGATTGCGCAGCACCTGCATCACCAGCCGCCCCGGCGCGATGCGCGCGGCACCGTCGGGCGGCATCACCAGCGCGAAGGTCAGCACGGTGATGAGCTGCACGCAGGGCACGATGATGCCGGTGGCGACGGCGGCGAGTGCGAGGCCCTCCGCGCCGAACAGCGCGCCCCCGATCGCGAATCCGATGAGGTTGTTGAAGCGGATGCCGCCCTGCACCAC
>JBKJNV010000400.1:0-3214 GCA_046593435.1 Roseomonas sp. | reverse complement strand
TGGCGCGCGCTGGAACGCGCCGCGCTGCGCGGCCCGCGCCCGGCTGCGGGCCTCGACGCGCTGCGCGACGCCGCGCGGGCGGGGATGCGGCGGGAAGCGCAGGCCGAGGTGCTCGCCCGCGTGCTGGGTGCGGTGGATGCGCTGGCCGCCGCCCTCGGCCCGCTGCCGGCACTGATGCGGGACGAGGTCGCGCCCGCCGTGTTGCTCGATGCGTTGATGGCGGCGGCCGAGGCGCTCGCCAGCACCGCCGACCAGCAAGGCGGCCTGCGCCTGTATGCCGGCGCCGAGGGCGAGCCACTGGCCTTGCACATTGCCGCAATGGCGGAAAGTTTTCGTCATCTGCCGGCCCTGCCGCCCGCGCAATTTCCCGGCCTGTTCGAAGCGGCGCTGGCCGAGGGTGTGGCGCGCAGCGGCCGCGCCGCGCGCGGGCGCTCGGGGGCGCCGCATCCGCGCGTGGAAATCCTGGGCCTACTCGAAGCCCGGCTGCTGAGCTTCGACCGCGTGATCCTCGGCGCGCTGGATGAGAGCATCTGGCCGCTCGCGACCGACCCGGGCCCGTGGATGAGCCGGCCGATGCGCAAGGAATTCGGCCTGCCGGAGCCGGAGGCGCGGATCGGCCGCGTCGCCGCCGATTTCCTGCTCACCGCCTGTGCCGCACCCGAGGCGGTGCTCACCCGCTCGGTCAAGCGCGGCGGCGCGCCCACCGTGCCGGCGCGTTGGCTGGTGCGGCTGGAAACGTTTTTGCGCGGGCAGGGGCTGAGCCTGCCAGCCAGCGAAGCGACCGGCTGGGCGCAGGCGCTGGATGCGGCCCCGCGCGTGGTGCCCTGCGCACGACCGGCGCCGTCCCCGCCGCTGGACGTGCGCCCGCTGCGCCTGTCGCTCTCCGATATCGCGACGCTGCTCGCGGACCCCTATGCGCTCTATGCGAAGCGCGTGCTTGGCTTGCAGCGGCTGGATGCGCTGGATGCCGATATCGGCGGGCCGGACTATGGCGAGCTGGTGCACGCCGCGATGGCGCGCTTCATCCGCGCGCTGGATGCGGAGGGCTGGACGGGCGCGGTGCGCGCGGAGGCGCTGTTCACCCAGGCCATGGAGGAGGCGCTGGCCGAACACGGCCCGCGGCCCGCCTATGCCGCGTTCTGGCGCCCGCGCCTGCGCCGCATCGGCGCCTTCGCGATCGGCGAGGAGGCGCGCGCGCGGGATGGCATCCAGCGCAGCCATGTCGAGATCGACGGCCGCATCATCATCGCGGAGGCAGGGGATCGCGCCATCACGCTGACCGCGCGTGCGGACCGCATCGATGTGCTGCGCGACGGCACGCTGGCCATCCTGGACTACAAGACCGGGCAGTTGCCGAAGAAGACCGAGCCTGAGAATGGCGGCGCGCCGCAGCTGCCGCTGGAGGCGTGGATGGCGCTGGACGGCGCCTTTCGCGACCTGCCGGCGACGGACGTCTCCCGCCTCGCCTATTGGCGCCTGTCGGGCGGCGATCCGCCGGGGGCGAGCGAGACGGTGCGCGAGGGTATCGAGGCGGTGTCGGCGCTGGCCTCGCTGAATTTCGACGCGGCGGCGGCGCTGGTTGGACGCTATCTGCTCGAACGCCGCCCCTTCACCGCGCGGCCACACCCACTGCGCGCCGCGCGCGGGGGCGAGTACGACCACCTCGCGCGCATTGTCGAATGGGCCGGCGCGGAGGACGTCGAATGATGACGCTGCGCATGCCTCGCTTACCAAAAGCCAAAAATAAAAGAATGGAGGTCTGGAGGAAATTCTTTTCCTCCAGCCTGTCGTCATGACTGCCGCGCGCACTCTCGCCGAGATCGAACAGCGCAAGGCCTCCGACCCCGCTGCCTCCGCCTGGGTCGGCGCCTCGGCGGGGTCGGGCAAGACGCGCGTGTTGACCGACCGCGTGCTGCGCCTGTTGCTGGACCCGCGGCAGAACCCGCAGGGCATTCTGTGCCTGACCTTCACCAAGGCGGCCGCGGCCGAGATGGCGAACCGCCTCTCGCGCGATCTGGGCGAATGGGCGGTGATGCAGGATGGCGAACTCGATGCGCGCATCGCGAAGCTCACGGGTCTCGCCCCCGATGCGGCGTTGCGCGACCATGCGCGCAAGCTGTTCGCGCGCGTGCTGGATCTGCCCGGCGGGATGCGCATCAGCACCATCCACGCCTTCTGCCAGTCGCTGCTGCGCGGCTTTCCGCTGGAGGCGGGGCTGACGCCGCAATTCTCGGTGGTGGAGGATCGCGAGGCCACGACCATGCTGGCCGAAGCGCGCGAGGCGGTGCTGGGCGAGGCGGGCAACACCGGCGCGATGGAGGCGCTTGCCGCGCTGACGCCGCCCACCGCCTTCGCCGAGCTGGTGCGTGCGCTGAACGATGACCGCGGCGCGCTGGCCGCCGCCATGACCCCGGGGCAGGAGGATGCGCTGCTGGCGCGTCTGGCCCGCCGCCTTGGCCTGGTCGGGGATGAGGATGTGGAGGCGCTGACCGGTGCGGCGGCCGCCGCAACGCCGGACCTCAGGCCGACGGCTGCGCTGCTCGCGGCCAGCAAGACGGAATCGGACCGTGCGCGTGGTGCGCGGATGCAGGCTTGGCTGGCGCTGGAGCCCGAGGCGCGGGCCGCCGCCTGGCCCGATTGGTGCGGCATCTTCCTCACCAAGGAGGAGGCGGCCTTTTCCGACAAGTTCCTCGCGACCAAGGGCGGCCTTGGCGCCGCGCAGGCCGATGTGCTGGCCGCGATGCGGGCCGAGGCGGAACGCGTGGCCGCCATCGCCGAGCGCCGCCGCGCGATCCGGCTGCTGGGTGCCACGCGCGCGCTGCTGGCCCTCGCGGCCCCTGTGATCGCGGCCTATGGCACGCGGAAATCCGGGCGGGGGATGCTCGATTACGACGACCTGATCGACCGCGCGCGCGCCGTGCTGCGCGACCCCGGCAGTGCCTGGGTGTTGTTCAAGCTCGATGGCGGGCTGGACCATGTGCTGCTCGACGAGGCGCAGGATTCCAACCCCGATCAATGGGGCATCGTGCGCGCGCTGACCGGTGAATTCTTCGCCGGCGAGGGCGCGCGCGCGGCCGGGCGCAGCGTCTTCGCGGTCGGGGATGTGAAGCAATCCATCTACGCCTTCCAGGGCGCCGATGCCGAGGGCTTTGCCCGCGAACGCGGCCATTACCAGCGCGCCGTGACCGCGGCGGCTCAGGATTTCCGTCCCGTG
>JBKJNV010000183.1:0-4785 GCA_046593435.1 Roseomonas sp. | reverse complement strand
CGGCAGCGTGACCTCGGCACCGGATGCGTCGCGGCCCTGCGCATCGGTCCGCACCACGGCGAAGGCCAGGCGATGTTGGCGCGCAACCTCCTCGAGCGTCGCGCCCCCGGCGAGCTGGTCCTCGTAACGGGTGGCGCGTTCGAAGGCGAGGTCCAGCGCCTTCTCCACGGCGAGCTCCTGGCGCAGCGTATCGCGCACTGCCTCCAGCGAGCGGATGCTGCCGGCGATGACCCGCTCGGCGCGCAAGACATGCCAGCCAAAAGGGCTCTGGACGGGGGGCGAGACCGCACCCTCGGCCAGGGCGAAGGCGGCCGCGGCGAGGCTGGGCAGCGGCAGCCCGGCGCGGTCGGTCTCAGGCAGCGTCGAGGCCTGGCCCTGAACAGCGATGGTCGCGGCTTCGATCGCGGCCCAGTCGGCGCCGGCGCGCCATTGCTCCGAGATCAACAGCGCCGCGGCCTGGTCACGCAGCAGCGCCTGTTGCAGCACGCGCCGCTCGGGCGTCTCGAACTGGGCGCGGCGCGCCTCATAGGCGGCGGCGATATCGGCCTCGGCGACCGGCACCTCGGGGGCGAGCATCTCCGCCGTCAGCATCGCGACCACGGCCTCGCGCAGGGCGGGGGTCGAGAATAGCTGGGGGTTGTTCTCATGGAAGCGGCGCAGCTGTACCTCGGTGGGGGCGTCGGGCCGCGCGGCGGCCGCGGTCGGGAACCGCGCCACATCAGCGGTGCGCCGCTCCTGCATGAAGCGCGTGAGTGGCTCGGCCATCGCGGCAGGCGCAATCGCACCGCCGCGCACGGCACCCGCGATCTGCTGGCGCGCCAGATCGGCCCGCATCAGTGCCAGAAATTGCTGCTCGTTCAGGTCGTTGGTGCGCAGGAAGTTGAACAGCACGTCGCGGGAGAAGCGGCCATCCACCCCCTGGAACTGCGGAATGGCAAACACTGCGCCGGTCACCGCCGCATCCGGCACGACCACGCCCATCCGGCTTGCCTCGCTGCGCAGCACCCGGTCCATGACCAGCCCTTCGACAGCCTGGGCGGCCAGCGCCTTCCGGATTTCCTCATTGCCCTGGAAACTCGGGCCAAGCTGGCGCGTAATACGAGAGATCTCACGCCGCGACGCCGCCTGCGCCTCCTCGATCGGGATCGGTTGGCCATCGACGCGCGCGAGAGCGGAATCGCGCCCGGCATTGCGCACCACATCCTCGATCCCCCAGATCGCGAAGGAGCCGATGAGCAGCACGAAAAGCACCTTGGCGAACCAGGTGCCGGCGAGTTTGCGAAGCGCGGTGAGCATGAGTATCCAAACTGGGAAAAGGGGGCGGACCATAGGCGATGCCCCCCTGGTTGCCAAACCTTCAGGCGCGTCGTAAGCGCGCTGGCGTCAGTTGGACGTTCGGTCGCCCTTCGGCCCGCCTCACGGGCCGCGAGCCCGAATGGGCGAACGCCGCTGGTGCGGCGAGCCTAGCCGCCGGAGGCGGCGCGTTACGCCAAAGGCGTGCCTGCGGCACGACGCGCTTGAGGGCAAAAAAGGAGTTCGCCATGACCCCTGGGATCCGCCCACTCATCGCGGGCAACTGGAAGATGAACGGCACCATTCGCGAAGCGATCGCCCTTGCCGAAGCTGTCGGCCAGGCCGCCCCGCGTGGCGACGCCGACCCCGACCTGGTGGTCTTCCCGCCCTTCCCGCACCTGCACGCCGTGGGATCCATCCTGATGGGCCATGGCGTGGCCATGGGTGCCCAGACCTGCCACGCGGAGCCCAAGGGCGCCCATACCGGCGACGTCTCTGCGGCGATGCTGCGCGACATCGGCTGCGCCTATGTGCTGCTGGGCCATTCCGAGCGCCGGATGAACCACCATGAATCCGACGCCGATGTACGCGACAAGGCCGCCGCCGCCATCATGGTCGGCCTGGTGCCGGTGGTCTGCGTGGGCGAGACCATGGCCCAAAAGGCGGCCGGCCAGTCCGAGAGCGTCATCCAGCGCCAGCTGCAGAACTCCCTGCCGGACCGCTTTTCCACCGCCCGCGGCGTCGTCGCCTATGAGCCGGACTGGGCCATCGGCACCGGCAAGACGCCCTCCGAGGAAGACATCACCACCATCCACGCCCTGCTGCGCCGCCTGGCACCCGCAGGCACGCGGCTGCTCTATGGCGGGTCCGTCAAGCCCGGCAACGCGCCGGTGATTTTGGCCCTGCCCAATGTGGATGGCGTGCTGGTGGGCGGCGCGAGCCTGGCGGCGGCGGATTTTCTGGCCATCGCGGCGGCCGCCCCGCGGGTCTGACCGAGGCAGTTGGCCGGGTGCGGCGGCACCCGGCCTGACGGCTAGATCTCCAGTCGCTGCACTTCGACATCCTTGACCCCATAGGTGGTGATAATGCCCCATTGGCGGTGATAGGACAGGTAGGCGAAGCGCCACATCTGGCCTCGGCTGCGGTAGCCAAACGTCACCGCCTGCTTGTTGTGCGTGCGATAGACAGAGGGTTCGAGCAACGCTCCGCCGACCCCGACAACCCCCAATGCCTGCTGGTGCTGGTCGTTCGCGTTGGCATCGTCGGAACCATGCCCCGCGCTATTGGAATGGGTCACGGTGACGGCGCTGCGCGCATTGGCCTGGCTGCCGATGCCCAGGGTGCAGCCATTCATGTTGGCGGTGAAGGCGAGGGGCGCATCGGTCCCAAGCGTCGTGGACGGCGTGGAGCCCGTGATATAGGTAATAATGTAGGCCTTGAAGGAGACGTCGCCGCCCTGCGCCTTGTTCAGCCGGAAAACAGGCACCCGCGTTTTAAAATCCACGTCATTGCGCGTCCAGCTCTGGCGATACGAGATCGGGCCGTCTTCGAGGAATTGGAAAGTCAGATCGTCTGGCTGCCCGGCGATGGATTGCGAGAAGCAAGTGTGGTTCACCTCGCAAGCGATGCTGGCCATGAAGGTGCGGGGATCAGCAACGAGGTCATCCCTGTCCTGGTCGGAAAACGCCCTGAAACCAACCATGAAACACATTCCTCGCGCCGTTCAGGCGTCAGTGTGACGCAAACGCAACGAGGTATATCATTGAGCGATCAAAATGCTCAACCGCAGGTCGTGCCGCTGACCCGCCGCGGCCGCATCAGCGCGAGGCACACCCCACGCTTGTCACCACTGGCCAAATCCGCCCCCCCAGAGTAAAGCGCCCCGCATGTCCACCTTCCTGCTCATCCTGCATCTGTTCGTCACCCTGTCGCTGATCGGCGTCATCCTGCTCCAGCGCAGTGAGGGCGGCGGTCTCGGCGTCGGCTCCTCCCAGGGCATGGGCGGCTTCATGAGCGGGCGCGGCACGGCCAACCTGCTCACCCGCACAACCGCCGTCCTGGGCACGCTGTTCTTCATCCTGTCGATCTCGCTCGCGCTGGTGAACCGCGGCAGCGTGCAGCAACGTTCCATCCTCGATTCGCCGCCATCGACCGCGGCACCTGCCGCGCCTGCCTTGCCCGCCCTGCCGGCCGTGCCCACCAATTAATCGAACGGCCGCAAGGCCTTCACCGCGCATGGAAGCACCCCGCACATGATGCGGGTGGCGCCAAGCCACGCTTGCCGCTAGGAGGAACGCCCATGACGCGGTTCGTATTCATCACCGGCGGCGTGGTCTCCTCCCTGGGCAAGGGCATCGCCTCGGCGTCGCTCGGCGCGCTGCTCCAGGCGCGCGGGCACAAGGTGCGGCTTCGCAAGCTCGACCCCTACCTCAACGTCGATCCCGGGACGATGTCGCCCTACCAACACGGCGAGGTCTTCGTCACCGATGACGGCGCCGAGACCGATCTCGACCTCGGCCATTATGAGCGCTTCACCGGCGTGCATGCCGCCAAGGGCGACAACTGGACCACCGGGCGCATCTATTCGGACGTGATCGCCGCCGAACGGCGCGGGGACTACCTCGGTGGCACCGTCCAGGTGATCCCGCACATCACCGACAAGATCAAGGAAGTGGTCCAGGCCGATACGGATGGCTACGACTTCATCCTCGTCGAGGTCGGCGGCACGGTTGGCGACATCGAATCGCTGCCCTTCCTCGAAGCCCTTCGGCAGCTCGCGAACGAGCTCGGCCACCAGCGCAGCATCTTCATCCACCTCACGCTCGTGCCCTACATCCCCGCGGCCGGTGAGCTCAAGACCAAGCCCACCCAGCACTCCGTAAAAGAACTGCTCGGCCTGGGCATCCAGCCGCAGATCCTGCTCTGCCGCTGCGACCGGCCGATCCCCGAGACTGAGCGCCGCAAGATCGCGCTGTTCTGCAATGTCCGCCCCGAAAGCGTGATCCCCGCACTCGACGCCGCTTCCATCTACGAAGTGCCGCTCCGCTACCATGAAGAGGGGCTGGACCGCGAGGTGCTCCGCCACTTCGGCCTCTCCTCGTATGGGGAGCCGGACATGACGCGCTGGAACCGCATCCTCGGCGCCATCCACGCGCCCGAGGGCGAGGTCACCATCGCGGTCGTCGGCAAGTACACGAACCTGCTCGACAGCTATAAATCCCTCATCGAGGCGCTGGCCCATGGCGGCATCGCGCACCGCGTGAAGGTCAACCTCCGCTGGGTCGACAGCCAGACCTTCGAAAATGGCGACCGCGAGGCCGTCGAACGCCTCGAAGGCGTGCACGGCATCCTGGTCCCCGGCGGCTTCGGCGAGCGCGGGTCCGAAGGCAAGATCGAAGCCGTGCGCTTCGCCCGCGAACGCCGCATCCCCTTCTTCGGCATCTGCTTCGGCATGCAGATGGCGGTGATCGAGGCGGGGCGGAACCTGCTCGG
>JBKJNV010000271.1:0-5208 GCA_046593435.1 Roseomonas sp. | reverse complement strand
CCGCCGCCACGTCGAGTGCGGAGGACAGAGATTGCTCGCCGCCATCATCATCGGTCGCGATCTCGGCCCCATTGGCGTCGGGCAGCGCGAGCACGGTGTCCGCGCCATCGGACAGCGAGCGGGTCATCGCGACCAGGTCGCGCGCATCCTCGGGGATGCGGAAATAGGCCTGCTGGCGGCGGCCGAGCGTGATCGGCACCGCCTGCCCGACCGTGATCGGCGCGGTCGTCGCGGCCTGGGTCAGCGTGGTCGGGAAGGTCGCGGGCGGTGCGGGCGGCAGCGTGCTGAGGAGCACCTCGAAGCGGCCGGCGCCACCGCCCAGAATGCTCGCGCGCAGGAACAGCGGCCGGCGCTGCGCCGCGTCAACCTCAACCAGCGAGGCGAGCGGTTCCTCCCCACCATCATCATCGGAGACCAACTCGCGCCCGGCCGCGTCCAGCACGGTCAGCACCGTGTCGGTGCCCTGCGAAAGCGCGCGCGTCTGGGCGATGAGGTTGCCGTCGGGCAGGCGCCAGAAGGCCTGCTGGCCGCGCCGCAGCCGGATGGGCTGCGCCTGGTCCAGCGCCAGGGGGGCGGCCTGTGCGGCGGTGGTGATGTTTTCCGTGAAGGTCTGCGGCGGCGCCGGTGGTGAACGCGTCAGCAGCACCTCGAAATTGCCCGCCGTGTCGCCGAGCAGGCTCACGCGGATCAGCGTGACGGCATCGGCTGCCGAGACCTCGATGCGCGAGGAGAGGCTTTCGGCGCCGCTGTCGTCATCCTCGGCAACCACGGTGCCGCGCGCGTCGATCGCCTGCAGCACGGTGTCGGTGCCGCGGCTGAGCCGGCGCGTGATGACCATGAAATCGCCGCCCGCCTCGGGTGCGATGCGGAGGAAGGCAACCTGGCCGCGGTTGAGCCGCAATGTCACAGGGGTGTCGGGCGTGAGTGCGGGGCGGCCGCTCGCCTGCTGCATCATCTGCGCAACCGGGGGCAGGCGGCTTTGCTGGGCGAGGGCAACCAGCGGCGTGAACGCCACCAGGGCGGCCAAAATCATGCGGCGCATCGACAACTCCCCATTGCATCGGGACCGGAACCAAGCAGGTATCCGTTCCCCGATCAATCGCCCTCTCGCGACAGCGGTTGCGCATCCTGCGCCGCCACGTCGTCGAGCATCGCTGCCAGCGTTCGACGCAGACGCGGATGCACCCACGCTGGCGCCACCTCGGCCAGCGGACGCAGCACGAAGGCGCGCAGATGCGCCCGCGGATGCGGCAGCACCAAATGCGGCCCATCCAGCACGCGCCCCCCGGCGTCGATCAGATCCAGATCGAGCGTCCGCGGTGCATCGGGGAAGGGCCGCACCCGGCCGAAGCGATCCTCGATGGCGTGCAGCGCCGCCAGCACCGCGTCCGGCGCCGCGTCGCCCTCAAGCCGCGCCACGCCATTCACATAGTCGGGTGCGCCCGGCAGCGGCGGCACCGGTGCGCTCGCCCACCAGCGCGAAAGCGCCACGAGCCGCAGCCCGCACAGCCCATCCAGCATCCGCGCCGCGGCCATGCAGGTGTCCAACGCCGGCGCGCCGTCAGGGCCAGGCAGGTTCGCCCCGATTGCGACCAGCACCCGCCGGGTTGCGCCAGCGTCCCCAGCGCCTATGGTGCCCTTCATTGACGACCTTTCCATTTTCATTAGGAAATTCCATGCCCGAATCTGCCCTCGAGCGCACCGCGTTGTTCATCGACGGTGCCAACCTCCACGCCGCCTCCCGCCTGCTGGGCTTCGACATCGACTATCGAGCGCTGCTCGATCATGTGCGCAGCCAGTGCCGGCTGATGCGGGCCTATTACTACACCGCCGTGCTCGATACCGAGGAGCACAACCCGATCCGCCCGCTGGTCGATTGGCTGGCCTATAACGGGTATCGCGTGGTGACCAAGCCCGCACGCGAATTCACTGACAGCAACACCGGCTTCCGGCGCATCAAGGGCAATTGCGACATCGAGCTGGCGGTCGACATGCTCGAACTCGCCCCGCACCTGGACCACGCGGTGCTGTTCTCCGGCGATGGCGATTTCCGCCGCGTGATCGAGGCGGTGCAGGCCAAGGGCGTGCGCGTCACCGTCTGCTCGACACTGCGCGCACAGCCGCCGATCTGCTCGGATGATCTGCGCCGGCAGGCCGATGGCTTCATCGACCTCGCCGACCTCGCTGCCGAAATCAGCCGCCGCCCGAGCGAGACACGCACCTCGCGCAGCACCGCGCCCGCACCCCGCCCGGCACCCACCCGCGCAACGCCGGCCGAGCCCTTCGCCGAAGAGAACGAGCCCGGCGCCGAGGCGTGATCGAGGCCGCCGAACCCGGGCGGGACTGCCCGCTCTGCCCGCGCCTGGTGGCCTACCGCGCGGCCAACCGCGCCAAGGAGCCCGGCTGGCACAATGCGCCGGTGCCGTGCTGGGGGGATCGCGCCGCGCCGCTGTTGATCCTTGGCCTGGCACCCGGGGTGCGTGGCGCGAACCGCACCGGCCGCCCTTTCACCGGCGATTTTGCGGGCAAGCTGCTCTACGCGACGTTGCTGAAATACGGCCTCGCGGAGGGGGCTTACGGCGAAGCACCGGATGACGGGATGGCGCTGCGCAACACCCGTATCGCAAACGCGGTGCGCTGCGTCCCACCTGAGAACCTTCCCACGCCCTTGGAAATTCGTACCTGCAACCCGTTCCTGACCGCCGAGCGCGGCGCGATGGCGAACCTGCGCTCCGTCCTCGCGCTCGGTACCGTCGCGCACAACGCGCTGCTACGCTCGCTGGGCATCCCGGTGGCCCGCCACCCCTTCGCCCACGGTGCCCAGCACCAGCTGCCAGGCGGTCTGCTGCTGGCCGACAGCTACCATGTCAGCCGCTACAACACCTCGACGCGGCGGCTGACCCCGGCGATGTTCGAAGCCGTCGTCGAGGCGCTGCTGCCCCACCTCCGCTGAGGTTTTCGTGCACGCGTACCTCCATGCTGCGGGCTTACGTTCTCGCCGCGCCTCGATGAAGGAAAAGGCCAGCAGGCCAGCCCCCAGGGCATGCTGCGTTCGCATGCGCACACACAGCCTACCCTAGCCTTTGTTGGGTCGCGTGATTGCCCAGCCCTTCAAGCGATCAGTGTAAAGTCGCTGACCGCGAAGCTCCGCGTTCCACCATCGAGCATCGCGAGCAGCGGCAGCGGCCCACCGACCGCGGCGCCGTCATAGGTCGCGCTCTCGATATAGAGGTTGCGGTCATTCGCCGCGGTTCCATCCCAGGCATCGTTGAGGAAGCTGATACTCACCGTATGCTGGCCGACCGCGAAGCTGCCGAGCACGTCGAGCGTGTTGACCGTACCGCTGCCGCGCTCGGCCGCCGCACTCACGGTCTGGATTCCGCCGATCTGCTGGCCGTCGATGCGGACGGTGAACTGCGCGCTGCCGTTCCACTCATCCTGGGTGATCCGCAGCCGCAGCGTATCGGACCCGCTGCCGATGGCGCCCAACGAAATGTCGCCCCCCGCTGGTGGCGGCGGCGTGGTGCCCACCGGCGTGGTGTCACTGACCGAGAAGAAGCGCGGGCTACCGTCGAGCATGGTCAGCAATGGCTGCGCGCCGCCGACCGCGATGCCGTTGTAGCTTGCGCTTTCCACATACAGGTTGCGGTCATTGGCCAGCGTGCCGTCCCAGCCATCATTGAGGAAGGTGACGCCGACCGTGTGCTGGCCGACCGCGAAGCTGCCGAGCACGTCGAGCGTGTTGACCGTGCCGCTGCCGCGTTCGGCCGCCGCACTCACGGTCTGGATGCCGCCGATCTGCTGGCCATCGATGCGGACGGTGAACTGCGCGCTGCCGTTCCACTCATCCTGGGTGATCCGCAGCTTCAACACGTCCGTACCGCTGCCGATCGGCGGCAGGGGAATATCGATTGCGGGGCCCGTCTGCCTTGCGGTGATGTTCAGGCGGCCGAGCTCGTTGGTGAAGATGTCGACGTAGTACATGAAGCCGTCTGGCCCCTGGACGAAGTCGATCGGCCTGCCGTCCGCGCGGTAGAGGAATTGCACCTTGGTGCGATCCTGCGTGTCGACCGAGTAGATTTCCCCGTCTGCGAAATCCTGGAAAAAGAAATCATTCTTCAACTCGGCAGGATAGACGTTGCCGGTATAGATCGAGGAACTGCCCGTGATCGCCGTGACAGCGAAGCCGGGGTCATCCGAATTGTGCGAAAAGGCACGGAACGGAGGCGTGACGATGATGCTGCCATTGGCGACCGCAGCGTAGAACGCCGGCGCCTGGCTGAAATTCTCGTAGCCGGTTGCCCTCTGCAGAACGCCGCCATCAGCGCCTTCAAAGAACGGCCAGCCGAAATTCGCACCCCCGCCGCCGGTCTGGATCATCTCCCAGCTGAACCAGCCCGTATTGGACAGGAACAACCGGCCTTCGCCGTCAAAAGCGCTCGCGAAGGGATTGCGCAGGCCAAGCTGAAACACCTTCGACGCATTGGCATCGAGAGACATGCCTGAATCGTAGAAAGGATTATCGGTGAGACCTTGCCCGGTCGCCGGGTCGACGCGGAGAACCTTGCCGGACAGGCTGTTAATGGATTGGACATCAACGGTTCGCGGGTCGGCGAAGTCGAACGCGGTGCCGTCGCCGATCGCGATGTAGAGCTTGCCATCAGGCCCGAAGGCCAGCGCCCCACCCGCATGGGTGATGCTGTCAAGCTTGATGTAGTCCTGCTTGATGCCATCCACGACCATCTGGCCGTGCGCCCCGACATTGTACCGTTCGGAAGAGACGGCGGAGGAGTAGGCGGGATTGGTGAAGTCGTCCCGGCCAAGACCGCTGATGTCGGCAAGCGACTGCCCTGCGCCACCAACCAGCATCTTTTCGCTGCCCGCGATGATGCCGGTGCCGGCCGCATCGGCGGTCATCCGCACGACATGAGCATAGCGGTTTCCGTTGGCGTCCGGTGCATCCAGGCCGGTTTTGCCGGTGGCGTCCGCGGGCTCGGCAACATAGAAGGCGTAGATGTAGCGGTTGGATGCGAAATTCGGGTCGAGCACGATGTCCATCAAGCCGCGATCCTGGACGTCGTTGACCTTGGTGCTGAAGTCGATGACCGTATTGGTGGCACCCGTCGTGATGTTCACAAGCTTGATCACGCCGCCTTTCTCAGCGACGTAGACGAGGTTCGCATCGAGCGGCGAGAACTCGATCTTAAT
>JBKJNV010000131.1:0-2921 GCA_046593435.1 Roseomonas sp. | reverse complement strand
CCCTCCCGCTCCTCGGGGAAGCGTTCGGCGAGCCATTCCGCCATGATGAGGCCGAGCACCCGGTCGCCCAGGAATTCCAGCCGCTCATTGCTGTCCAGTTGGCCCTTGGCCGATGAGCGATGCGTCAGCGCGTGGGCGAGCAGCGCGCGATCCGCGAAGACATGGCCGATGCGGTCCTCAATCATCGGACCGGCGTGAACAGCCGGCTCCAACGGATCGCGAAGGGCCAACCCCACACCTCCCACCACGCCGCCGAGCCATCGACGGAGAACCAGATGAACTCGGCGCGGCCGACCAAATTCTCAATCGGGATGAAGCCCACGGCAGAGGTCGCGCGGCTGTCGAGGCTGTTGTCGCGGTTGTCGCCCATGGCAAACACATGCCCCATCGGCACCAGGAATTCGGGCGTGTTGTCGAACGGCATGTCGTCCGAGCTCTCGACGATCTGGTGCGCGACGCCACGCGGTCCGGGAAAGATTTCGCGGTACCAGCGCACCGTCATCCGGGGCCCGTCGCCCTCGACGATGAAAGGGCCGAGCGATTCGCGCGTCACCGGCGTGCCATTCACCCGCAGTATGCCGCCCACCACCTGGATGCGGTCGCCGGGCAGGCCCACGATGCGCTTGATGTAGTCGGTCGAGTTGTCGCGCGGCAGCTTGAACACCGCGACGTCACCCCGCTCGGGCAGGCGGCCGAAGATCCGGCCCGAAAACAGGTTCGGGCTGAACGGCATCGAATGGCGCGAATAGCCATAGCTGAACTTGGAGACGAACAGGTAGTCGCCCACCAGCAGCGTCGGGATCATGGAACCCGAAGGGATGTTGAACGGCTCGAACGCGACGGTGCGCACGCCGATGGCGATCAGGCCCGCATAGAGCACCGTCTTGATGCTCTCGCCCCAGCCGCCGGTCTTTTTCGCCATGAAGGGAGTGTTCGCCCGCATTGAGGTCTATCCGGCCCGGCCACGCCGAGGGGATGCGCAACCCCATCGGCCGCGACCGCGCGGAGGGAAGCCCCCGCGCGCGGGGAATGTCAAGGAAGCCGCACCGCGGTGATCATCACCACCGCCTGCGCGTAGGGGTATTCATCGGTCATGGTGAGTGCCACCTGCGCGGCGTGCCCTGGCGGGGTGATGGCGGCAAGCCGCGTGGCCGCCCCCCCGGTCATGCGCAGCGTCGGCGCACCGGAGGAGAGGTTGACCACGCCAAGGTCGCGCCAGAACACGCCCGCCCGGAACCCCGTCCCCAGCGCCTTGGAGGCCGCCTCCTTCGCGGCGAAGCGTTTGGCATAGGTGGCGATGCGGATGCGCTCGGTGCGCCGGTTCGCCTTGGCGATCTCCGCGGCGGTGAAGATCCGCGCCAGGAATCGGTCGCCATGCTTCTCGATGACCCGCTCGATGCGGCGGATATCGACCATGTCGCTGCCCAGGCCCAAGATCATCAGCTGCGCGCCCGGTCCACGCCGGTCACACCCGGGCAGGCGCGAAGGGCGGCGATGATGGTCGACAGGTGGCGCAGGTCGCGCACCTCCACATCGACCAGCAACTCGCAATACTCCGCCGCGCGGTTGGTGATCTTGAGGCTCGTGACCGCGCCCTCCTGCTTGGCGATCGCCGTGGTCACGCCGGCCAGCGCGGCGCCACCGGGGCCATCGGTCACCACCTCGATCCGGCCGATATGGGTGCCCTTGGGCGCGGCCTCGTACTCCCAATCCACATCGATGAAGCGCTCCGGCGTCGCGGCGAAGCTTTCCAGCGAATGGCAGTCATTCTTGTGGATCGTGACGCCCCGCCCGGTGGTGACGATACCCAGGATCCGGTCGCCGGGCAGCGGGTGGCAGCAGCCGGCGAAGTGCACCGCCATGCCGGTGACAAGCCCGGTGATGCCCATGGCGGTGTCGCGCCGCGCAGCACCCGCCTTCTCCCCCTTGCCATTCGTCGTGAGCGTCTTGCCCTCGCCGAGCCGGCCGCGCGGGCGGGCCAGCGGCAGCGTCTCATGGACGCGCGGCGGCGCCTTGAGTTCGGGCACCGCGGCATGGACCACTTCGCGCGGCGTGAGGTTGCCCGCGCCCACCGCCACGCAAAGCATGGCGAAATCGGTTTGCTTGAGGATCTTGATCGCGGGCTCGATCAGCTTTTCCGAATAGTCGAGCCCCTCCGCGCGCACCGCCTTGGCGATGGCGGCGCGGCCATTCTCCTGGTGCTCGCTGCGCTGCTGGGCGTGGACGAAGCGGCGGATGCGCGCGCGCGCCTTCCCTGTGGCGACGAAGCGTTCCCAGCCCGGGTTGGGCGTGCCGCCACGGGCGGTGATGATCTCGATCTGGTCGCCGTTTTCCAGCTGGTGGCGCAGCGGCACGATCTTGCCATTCACCTTCGCGCCAACGCAGCTGTCGCCCACCACGGAGTGGACCTGGTAGGCGAAATCCACCGGCGTCGCACCCTTCGGCAGCTCGATCAGGTCGCCCTTGGGGGTGAAGCAGAAGACTTGGTCGCGATGCAGTTCCAGCTTCGTGTGGTCAAGGAAATCCTGCGGGTCGTTCGCGGCATCGAGGATTTCCAGCAGGTCGCGCACCCAGGGGTAGCGCTTGCGGTCCTTCGCGGCCGTATCGCCTTGCTTGTAGATCCAGTGCGCAGCCACGCCGAGGTCGGCCACCTCATGCATCTCCAGCGTGCGGATCTGCACCTCGATCTTGGCATTGCGCCGCTCGGGCACCGTCACGCCGGTGTGCAGCGACTGGTAGCCGTTCGTCTTGGGTGTCGAGATGTAGTCCTTGAAGCGGCCGGGCACGACGCGATAGGCGGAGTGGATGGCGCCCAGTGCGGCATAGCAATCGCCCTTGTCGGCCACGACGACGCGGAAGGCCATGATGTCCGACAGCTGTTCGAACGCCACGTTCTTCTTCTGCATCTTGCGCCAGATGGA
>JBKJNV010000064.1:0-4949 GCA_046593435.1 Roseomonas sp. | reverse complement strand
CCGCCGCGACGCGCCCCGGGGGCGGGACCAGGCGCATCACAGAGAGCGACAGCATGGACTTGCCGCAGCCACTCTCCCCCACAATACCGAGTGTGCGACCGCGCGCCACGTCGAGCGTGACGCCGTCAACCGCGGGTATGTCGCCCACGCTGCTGCGGAAGACGGTGCGAAGCCCCTCGATGCGCAGCAGCGCTTCGGTCATGTCCAGCGAAAGGTGGTGGGCGCGATCTGCTCGGCACTGCGATGCGCCCAGTCCCGCTGCGGGACCTTGCCCTCGATGCGCTTCTGCGCCTCGTGCAGGTGCGCGGCAGCGGCGCGGTAGTCCATGGTCAGGACCTCACCATCCTCGACCACCTTGTGGCCATCGACATAGACGGCCTTGAGCGCGCGATCGCCGGCGGAATAGATCAGGCTGCGCAGCGGGTCGCGCGCCGGCTGCATGCGTGGGTGGGTGATATCGACCAGCGAGAAATCCGCCCGGCAGCCGACCGCGAGCCGCCCGATATCCTCGCGCCCCAGCGCCTGCGCGCCGCCGATGGTCGCCGCATGGAACAGGTCCGCCGAGGAGAGCGTGCGCGGATCGGTTGCCTGGGTGCGCGCGACATAGGCGGCAAGCCGCATCTCATCGAGCATGTTGTGCGGGTAGGTATCCGTCCCCAGGCCGAGATTCACGCCCGCGCGCCGGTACCGGCCGATATCCTTCAGCGAAATGCCGCGCCGCGCGAAGACCGTCGGGCAATGCGCGACCGTGGTACCGGTCTCGGCCAGGCGCGAGAGGTCGGTACGCGTGTGCCACGGCGTCGAGGGATGGTCATCGAGGAAGATGCCGTGCCCGATAATCGCGCGCTCGCTCAGCAGGCCCATGGAATCGAGCCAGCCGATTGGCGTGTAGCCGTGCCGCCGCGTGATCTCGTGGAACTCCACGACCGATTGCGCGGCGTGGATCTGCCACGACAGGCCGCGTGCGTTGGCTTCCTGCTTGCTCTCGCGCAGCAGCGTCTCGGAGCAGGTGTCGATCTGCGCGGGGACCACCATGCCGAACAGGCGGCCGCATTCATGCTGCTCCGCGCGTTCGATGAGGGTGAAGGCCTCGGCCATCGCTTTCTCGCCGGCCGCTTCGTCCCATTCATATTCTACGACGTGGCCGTTCTTGGTGAACCACCGCGCGGAGCGGAACATGGGTGCGATGCAGACGCGCATCCCCGCCTCCGCCAGCAGGTCGAGCCAGCCCGGATGCGCCATGGACAGATCGGCGACTGTGGTCACACCGGAGAGCAGCAATTCGCTCATCGCGACGCGGACACAGGAAGGGACCGCCTCGGCATCGGCGCGGAAGATCGGCAGGTATTCGTAGAGCGAGGAATTGTACAGCCCCGGCGTTCCCACCTCATCGGTAAAACCCTTGTTCATGGGCTCGGAGGATGGGTGGGAATGGATGTTGACGAGACCCGGCATCACCATCAGCCCGGCGCCGGCGATCTCGCTATCCGCCGTGCCCGTGTAGCCGCGCCCGACGAAGGTGAGCACACCATCGCGGAAAGCGATGTCGGCATCGGCGAGGTAGGTGTGTTCCTTCGCACTCGCATCCCAGGCAATGGCGAGGTCGGCGTTGCGAATGACGGTGATGCTCATCGGTCCTACCTCGTCAGCCGAATATCGAGGCCCTTGTAGAGCCCCACACCGTAGATTCCATGCGCCCGCACGCCCTCGACCCGCTGCGCAGCAGCGACCCAAAGGTTCTCCCGCGCGATCGGCAGCCAGACGTTATTCTCGGCGACGATGCGCTGCGCCTCCGCGATCGCGGCCATGCGCACATTGGCATCAAGCGCGGTCTTGGCGGTATTGAGCGCGGCGTCGGTACGCGGGTCCGACCAGTTCATCCGGTTGGGCGTCGGCCTGTTGCGGCTGTCGAAATACAGCGAGAACCCATCGGTCGCGGTGACGTAGGGGTAGGACATGACGAAGGCATCGAATTCCTGCGTCGCGAGCCGCCCCCAACCCACCGTCGCGTCCCAAAGCTGGATGCGCATCTCGATGCCGATGCGGCGCAGATCGGCCTGGATCGCCTCGGTTGCCTGACGCCACTCATTGGTCTGCAAGCCGTAGAGGAGGAAGCTCGCGCGCAGCCCATCCTTCACCCGGATGCCGTCCGGCCCCATCACCCAGCCGGCCTCGTCGAGCACGCGCCTTGCCGCCACGGGGTCGAATTGCGGCACCAGCGCCGCGGCCTCCGCGCTGTAGCCGGCGGTATTCGGGTTGAGGTAGGCGGTCGCCGGTTCCGCATTGCCGAACCACACCGCGCGCACGATGGCAGCGCGATTGACGGCGAGGTTGATGGCGCGCCGCACCGCGGGGTCGCTCACGACGGGCTTGTCCACCTTGAAGCCCAGGAAGAAGTCCCAGAAGTAGTTTTCCTGCCGCGACATGCGGATGGCGGGCGTATTGCGCAGCTGCTGTATTGCGATGTTGGGGATGTACTGCGTCACATCGCCCTGCCCCGTCTGCAACGCGGCCAGGCGGGTATTCGCCTCGGGGATGACGCGCCAGATCACGCGCTCCACCTGCGGGGCTGGGTTGGTGTAGATCGGCGGGCCCCAGCGGTAGTTCGGGTGGCGCTGCAGCACCAGCTCCTGCCGCGGCGTCCAGCTCACCCAGCAATAGGGACCGGTGCCGTTGAAGCCCTGGGAGCCGAAATTCTGCCCCAGCCGCTCGACCGTGTGGCGATCCACGATCGAGGCGAAGAACAGCGTCAGCTGGTACAGCAACTCGCCGAAGGATTCCGTCAGCTCGTACTCGACCGTGAAGTCATCAATGGCGCGCACCTCGCGCACCGGCCCCGCGCGCCAGCGCACCGGGGAGCGGTTGGCCGGGTCGACCCAGCGCATGATCGAATAGGCGACATCATGGGCCGTCATGGCGCGGCCATCGCAGAAGGTCACGTCGCGGCGCAGGTGGAAGGTGTAGGTCTTGCCGTCGGGGCTGATCGTCCACCGTTCGGCAAGGCCCGGGCGGACCGTGCGCATGTCCCAGTCAAGCGAGACCAGCGTATCGCTCATCATGTAGACCACCTCGCCGGCGCCGCGGGCGGTGGAACGAATGGGGTCGTAATTATCCGCATCGATCTCGCGCAGCACCACCAGCGTGTTGCGTGGCGTGGCCTGGGCCAAGGCATCGCCAGCGCCGAAGGCCAGCAGCAGCAGAGTGAAGAGCATCCGCACGGACATGTCTCCTTGAATTCAGACGCGCAGCCGTGGGTCGAGCGCATCGCGCAGCGCATCGCCAAGCATGTTGAATGCCAGCACGACCGCGAAGATGGCGACAGAGGGTATCACCGCGATATGCGGTGCGAAGAACAGGAAATTGCGCCCCTCGCTGGCCATCGCACCCAGTTCCGGGTTGGGCGGCTGTGCGCCCAGGCCCAGGAAGGACAGCGCCGAGCCGAGCAGGATCACCTGCCCGAAGCGCAGCGTGGCGAAGACGAAAAGCGATGACAGGCAGTTGGGTGCCAGGTGCCGCCAGATCAGGCGCCCATCGCCCATCCCCGTGGCGCGCGCCGCCTCGATATAGTCCGCCCGCATGACGACGAGTGCGGAGCCGCGCACGATCCGCGCCATCAGCGGCACCGTCGCGACCGAGAGCGCGAGCACCACCGCCAGCATGCCCGGTCCGAGGATGGCGGCAATGGCAAGGCCGAACAGGATGGCCGGGAAGGACAGCATGATGTCTACAAGCCGCATGATCGGCGCGTCCAACCAGCGCTGATAAAAGGCCGCGAGGAAGCCGAGTGCAGCGCCGATGCCTCCGCCGAAAATCACCGCGAAGAACCCCATCGCGAGCGAGGCGCGCAAGCCGTAGAGCAGCCGCGTCACCAGGTTGCGCCCCTGTGCATCGGCACCCAGCGGCAGCCCCTCGGTACCGGGCGGCGCCATGGAGCTGGCCAGGTCATTGTCGAAGGGATCGGTCGGCGCGAGCCAGGGCGCGAACAGCGCCGCAAGCAGCACCAGCACCACGAAGACCAGCGCGATCGCCGCACCCGGGTCGCGCGTCAGCCGCCGCAGCAGGCCAGGCCGCGATGGCGGCATGGTCACCGTGCTCATGCCGTGCGCATCCGTGGGTCGAGTGCTGCGTAGAGCACATCGACAATCAGGTTCACCACGATGAAGCCGAGCGACAGGACGATGATGGTGCCCTGCGCCATCGGCAGGTCGCTCGACGTGATCGCACCCACAGCAAGCCGTCCCACGCCGGGCCAGGTGAAGACCGTCTCTGTCACCACCGCGCCGCCGAGCAGGAAGCCGATCTGCAGCCCGATCAGCGTCACGACCGGCACCATCGCGTTGCGCAGCGCGTGGCGCAGCACCACCAGCCGTTCCGACAATCCCTTCGCGCGCGCGGTGCGCACATGATCGGCGGAAAGCACGTCCAGCACGGCGGTGCGGGTCATGCGTGCGACCGGGCCCACGAAGACGCCGCCGAGCGTGATGGCCGGCAGCGCGAGGGAGCGCAGCCCGTCGATGGTCCAGATCGGCCCGCCGCGCCCGGTGAAGGGCAACCACTGCCACTTGAAGCCAACAAACCAGATCAGGATCAAGCCGAGGAAGAAGACCGGCACCGATACACCGGCAACCGAGATCGCCATCACTCCGCGATCAATCAGCGAGCCCCGGTAATAGGCCCCGAGCGTGCCGAGAAAAATCCCCAGCGGGATCGACCAGATGAGGCTCGCCAGCATCAGCTCCAGAGTCGGACCGATGGTCGCCGCCAGCTCCTGCGAAACGGGAACATTGTTGATGATCGAGACGCCAAGATCGCCCTGCACCAGCCGCCACAGATAGAGGCCGAACTGCACCGCGAGCTCCTGTCGAGCCCGAGGTCCCGGCGAATTTCCGCGACCACCTCGGCGGTCGCTTGCGGCCCCGCGCGCACGATGGCGGGGTCGGTCGGGACCA
>JBKJNV010000010.1:0-8336 GCA_046593435.1 Roseomonas sp. | reverse complement strand
CCTCCATCAACGCGGAATGCGTTGATGGAGGGCAGCATCCCCGGAAAGCCGGCATCGACGAAGCTCACCTGCGCGTTGGGCTCGGCGCCGAAGGTGGTCGCGGCGCCCGAGAACAGTTTTGATCGGCTGATGACCTGGGCATGGACCTCCAGGCCGCAGACGACCTCCCAGGGGCCGGTTTCGCCTTCGAGAATGTAGGTCATGCCATCACCGCCGGCTTGGCCGTGAACCCTGCCGCGCGCTCGATGGCGCGGCCCACGGCGAAGACCGTCTCCTCATCGAAATTGCGCCCGATCACCTGCAGCCCGAGCGGCAGCCCCTGCCCATCCAGCCCCGCGGGCACCGACATCCCCGGCAAGCCGGCGAGGTTGGCCGTCACGGTGAAGACGTCGTTGAGGTACATGGTCACCGGGTCGTCCGTGTTCTCGCCCTCTGCGAAGGCCGCCGAGGGTGTCGTCGGCGTCACGATTGCATCGACGCGCTCGAAGGCTTCGGTGAAGTCGCGCGTGATCAGCGCGCGGATTTTTTGCGCGCGCAGGTAGTAGGCGTCGTAGTAGCCCGCGCTCAGCACATAGGTGCCGATCATGATGCGGCGCTTCACCTCATCGCCGAAACCGGCCGCGCGCGTGCGCTCATACAGGTCTTGCAGATCCTCGCCCTTCTCGCGCAGGCCGAAGCGCACGCCGTCATACCGCGCGAGGTTGGACGATGCCTCCGCCGGGGCGACGATGTAATAGGTGGGCAGCGCGTAGCGCGTGTGCGGCAGGCTGATCTCCACGATCTCCGCCCCTGCCTCGCGCAGCCAGGCGAGGCCCTGGTCCCACAGGGCAGTGATCTCGGGCGAGAGCCCATCGAGGCGGTATTCGCGCGGCACGCCGATCCGCAGCCCCTTCACGCCGCGTTCCACGGCCGCCGCGAAATCGGGCACCGCCACATCGGCCGAGGTCGAATCGCGCGGATCGAAGCCGGACATGGACCCGAGCAGGATGGCGCAATCCTCGACACCGCGCGCGAAGGCGCCCGCCTGATCCAGCGAGGAGGCAAAGGCCACCACGCCGAAGCGCGAGCAGCGCCCATAGCTCGGCTTGATGCCGGTAATGCCGCAGAAGGCCGCCGGCTGGCGGATGGAACCGCCCGTATCAGTGCCCGTCGCCCCCATCACCAGCCGCGCCGCGACGGCGGCCGCCGAACCGCCCGAGGAGCCGCCGGGCACCAGCTTCACGTCAGGCGCGCCGGCGCGCTTCCACGGATTCTCCACGCCGCCATAGGCCGAGGTGAGGTTCGAGGAGCCCATCGCGAATTCATCGAGATTGGCCTTGCCCAGGAACACCGCGCCGTCGCGCAGCAGCTGCGCCGTCACCGTGCTTTCATAGGGCGGGATGAAATTGCCCAGGATGCGGCTGCCCGCGGTGGTGCGCACGCCGGCGGTGCAGAACAAATCCTTCACGCCGAGGGGGATGCCCTCCAGCGCCCTGGCCTCGCCCCTGCCCCGCCGCGCGTCCGAGGCACGGGCGGCTTCGATCGCCTGGTCGCCGGTGACGGTGATGAAGGCGCCCAGCCGCGGGTTCAGCGCCTCGATCGCGGTGAGGTGGGCGCGCGTCAGTTCCTCGGCCGAGACCTCGCGCTTCGCGAGCGCGGCGCGGGCCTCAGCGATGCCCCAATCGGTCATGCTCATTCGACCACCTTCGGGACGCCGAAATATTGGCCCTCGCGATCCGGCGCATTGGCCAGGATCTTCTCCGCCATGCCGCCATCGGTCACAGCATCGGCGCGCCAGCGCAGCGCGCTCGCGCCACCGCCGGCCATGGGCTCGATGCCGGCGACATCGACTTCCTGCAATTGCTCGATCCAGCCGAGGATGCCGTTCAGCTCCCCTTGCAGGCGCACGACATCCGCTTCCTCCACATGCAGCCTGGCGAGGGCGGCGACACGGCGCACGGTGGCTTGGTCCAGCGACATGAAACACTTTCCGGATGGCGGGGGGCGGACCATAACGGCGGCCATGCCGCTCTTCAACCTGCGCGACCTGCGCACCACCTTGCCGCGCGGCCAACGCCTGCTCGGCCTCGACCCTGGGGCCAAGACCATCGGCATCGCGCTCAGCGACGTGACGCTGATGCTGGCGAGCCCCTATGCGGCCATTCCCCGCGGCAAGCTGGCTGCGGTCGCAACCGAACTTGCCCGCATCGCGGCGAAGGAGGGCGCGGGAGGGCTGGTCGTGGGCCTGCCGCTGTCCATGGATGGCACGCATGGCCCGGCGGCGCAGGCGGCCACGGATTGGACGCTGGCACTCTCGGCGGCGACCGGCCTGCCCGCCGCGCTGTGGGATGAGCGGCTTTCCTCGGCGGCGGTGAACCGGATGCTGATCAGCGAGGCCGATATGACGCGCAGCAAGCGCGCCCTGGTCGTGGACCGTGCGGCGGCGGCGTATATGCTGCAGGGCGCGCTGGACGCGACCCGGTAGAGCGCAAGGCGCGAGAGCCGGTAGAGCGCGCCGGGCGCGAGAGCCGGTAGAGCGCGCTGGACGCGCGACGCGCTAGACCGGGACCAGCGCGCGGCGCTCGCCTTCGGGCAGGACCACGCGCACCCCGTCGCCGGGCCGCACATCGCCGCCGGTGACCACCACCGCCATGACGCCGGATTTCCGGATCAGCCCGCCCTGCGCATCGCGCCCCAGCATCGCCGCCATCAGGCCGGGACGATAGCGGTCGAGCTGGCTGCACGGGTTGCGCAGGCCGGTCACCCGCACCGATGCCGCCTCACCCAGCAGCAGCACCGCGCCTTCCGGCAGGCCCAGCAGGTCCACCCCGCGCAGCGTCACATTCTCACCCACCGCGCCGGGCGCGAGGTCGAGCGAATCGAGCAATTCGGCATGGATCAGGTGGACCTGGCGCAGGTTCGGCTGCCGCGGGTCCTTCGCCACGCGCGAGCGATGCTTTACCAGCGCGCCGCTATGCGTATCCCCCGCCACACCCCAGCCTGCCACCAACCGGATGACCGGTGCGATGGGCTTGGAAAAGCCATGCGCTGAGCTGAGTGCGACGGCGGTGACAACAGGTTCCATCCGCGCAGCCTACAGCAATATCCGATCACACTGAATCAGTGTGATCGGATTTCTTGCTGTAGGATCTTGTGTTTCTAGAGCACGAGATCCGTCCAAGCGGACGGATCGTGCTCTAGCCACACCTCTTGCGCGAAACCACCCCGGCGCCATACCGGGCGGATGTCACAACGCATCGCCATCATCGGCGCCGGCCTCGCCGGCATTGCCGCCGCCCGGTCGCTCATCGCCGCCGGGCAGGCGCCGCATCTGTTCGACAAGGGCCGCGCGCCGGGCGGGCGCCTGGCCACGCGCCGCGCCGAGGTGGAGGGCGTGAAGTTGCAATGGGACCATGGCGCGCAATACCTGCGGGCACGTGGTGCCAGCTTCGCGCGCGCCTTGGAGGAAGCCGGCGCCCGGCCCTGGCCCGATGAACAGCGCCGCGTCGGCACGCCGGGGATGTCGACGGTGCCGCGCGTACTGGCCAAGGGCATCCCGGCCAGCTTCGGCCGCCATGTCGGCGCCATCACGGGTAAGCCGGGCGCCTGGACCATCGCGCATTGGGATGCGGCGGAGGCCAAGCCCGGCGCGCCGCTGCCGGCGAGCGAGCCGATGCGAGAGGGCCCCTTCTCTGCCGTGCTGGTCACCGCACCCGCACCGCAGGCGGCCGAGCTTGTCGCGCCGCTTTGGCCGGATGCCGCCGCCCGCCTGGAGGCCATCCGCTACGCCCCGTGCTGGACCGTGCTCGCAAGTTTTGCGCAGCGGCTGGACCTGCCCGATACGCTGCGGCCCGAGGGCGACGCGATCGGCTGGGCCGCGCGCGACAGTTCCAAGCCCGGCCGCGATCCCGCCGCCGAGTGCTGGGTGATCCAGGCCAGCCCGGCTTTTTCCCGCGCACATCTGGAACTGCCCGGCGCGGCGGTGGTGCCCCTGCTGCTGGAGGCGCTGGCGCGGCACGCGGGCGCGCCGCTGCCGCCAGCGCGCTACGCGCAGGCGCATCGGTGGCGGTTTTCCTTGCTTGAACAGGGGCTCGGCGCGGCATGCCTGTGGGATGCCCGGCTGCGGCTGGGCCTTGCGGGCGATTGGTGCCTGGAAGGGCGCGCGGAGGCGGCGTGGGACAGCGGAACCGCGCTGGCCCATGCCCTGCGCTGAGACCTATCGCGGCCGCCGCTTCCAACGTGGTGACAGTTTCGCCGAGAGTGCCTTGGGCGCAGTTTTGCGCACTGCATGGTCACGCGGCGGCCTGAACAGCATCCCGAGCGAGACGAGCAGCGCCCAGGCCAGGGATGCACCGCCAAGAATTTGCGCCCACAGCGTCACCTGGTCGAGGCGCGCAGCACCGGCATCCGCGACCCAGAGGGCGATAACCGGCGCGGCGAGCTCTGTCTCTGCCGGGCCCGGCAGGCGGGTTTCCGCACGGAAGCGGCGCACGGCAAGCTCGGCGAAGTCGATGTCCATGGGGCGAAACAGGGCACCGGATGGGGAATCCCAGTCCACGTTACGGGCGGTCCCCTCCACGACCGCCCAGACCCGCACCGGCATGCCAGGCACCCACTGCGCAGGAACCACGGGTGCGACCTGGTACTGATAGTGGTCGGTAACGCTGCCGCCGCTTCGGCGCAAACTCTTCTGGACGCCGAAGACAACGCTGCGCGCAAGGTCGCGCCGCGGGGCGGCGTCGGTGATCCTGATGCCGGTCTCAATGCCTGCCGGCGCTCGGACTTCAGCCAGCGCCAGGGCCGGGATCGGGCCGAAGGGCTGCACCTTGGTCATGAACATGAGCGCGAAGGGCGTCATCGGCAGAACCAACACGGCGATGATGCTCAGCCAGATCCGGTGGAGCGCCAGGATGGGCAGAACGATCAAGGGAATGACGGCGAGAACAAACAGTACAAGCATAATCATATCGGCGGTGCTCATATCCCCGGCCTGTAGGTCGAGGAAGCCCAGCAAGCGCAGCAGGATCCCGAAGGCCCCGGCGCCGGCCATGCCGGCTATGCCCAGCAGGGTCGCGCGAGCCCAGCTCATGTCTTTGTCCATGGTGGGCAGCCTAGGGCAGACAGGGCTGCGCTCAAACGGGCTGGCGGATGGGGCGGTTCTGCGCACTAGGGTCGCGGCCGGCATCCGCCTATATCCCGTGCCATGAACGCGCCCCGACCCGGCTTTGCCGATGACCTTGATGAGACGCTCGCCGAAGCCTTCCGCCTGCTCGCGCGCGGGGTGGCCGACCGGCGCTCGTCCTTCCATACGCCCACGCTTGCGACCATCGCGGCGGATGGCGCGCCCAGCCTGCGCACGCTGGTGCTGCGTGGCTTTGATGCGCCTTCCCGCACGCTGCGCCTGCACACCGATGCGCGTTCGGCCAAATTCGCCGAATTGGAGCGCGATCCGCGCGCGGCGCTGCATGGCTATGATGCCGGTGCCCATATCCAACTGCGCCTCACAGGCGAGGCGACGCTGCACAGCGGCGACGCAGAGGCCGATGCCGCCTGGGCGCGGGCCACGCCGAATTCCCGCCTGGTCTATGCGCAGGAAGCAGCACCCGGCACTGCGCTCACAGACCCGGCGCTGCCGCCATTCACCGGCGATGCGCGGGTGCATTTCGCGACGGTTGCGCTGCGCTTCCACAGCCTCGAATGGCTCTGGCTTGCCGCCAGCGGGCATCGGCGCGCGCGCTTCACCTGGGACGGCGAGGCGCGAACCGGCGCAGAATGGCGCGCACCATGAACCAGCCCGACGCCCCCCCGATTCCCGACGCCGCCGAAGCGGGCAAGCCCGGCCAGCACACGGCGCTGGAGGCGACCATTTTGGCACTCGCCACCGCCGCCGGGCCGGAGAAGAGCATCTGCCCCTCCGAGGCCGCGCGCGCGATGGCGCCCGAGGATTGGCGGCCGCTGATGACCGCAACGCGCCGCGCCGCACTACGCCTGCAAGCGGCCGGGCGCATCGCGATCCTGCGTAAGGGCAAGCCGGTCGCGGCCGAGGATGTGCGCGGCGTCATTCGTCTGAGGATCATTCCATGACGTCTCCGCTGGCCCTGTTCCGCTCGGGTGCGAATGGCATCGAGGCGATTCCGGTCGATTTCGACGCCTTCACCCTGCCCGGTTCGCCGAACACCTGCCTCGCGGCACCGCACGGGCACCCGCTGCCGGCGCATCTGCGCATCCCCCCGGTGCCGATGGGCATGGAGGCCGCCTGGGCGGCGCTCAATCGCGTGGCCGATGCCCGCCCGCGCTGCTACCCGCTGTATGCATGGCCGGAGCGGCGCCAGGCGCAATGGGTCGAGCGCAGCGGCCTGATGAACTACCCCGACATCATCGTGGCCCAGCTGCTGCCGGGTGAGGGCAATACCGGCCTGATCCTGTATTCGCGCAGCCTGTTCGGCTATTCGGACCTGGGCGCCAATCGCCGCCGCGTGACCGAATGGCTCGCCGTGCTGGACGCCCAGCCGCCGTCGCGCTGAGCCAATAACCCCCTTCGCGCCATCGAGGCCCGCCCCATGCGCCTGATTGCACCGTTCTTCCGCGATGTCTGGTCGATCGCCGGGCCGTATTGGCGCAGCGAGGAACGGTGGAAGGCGCGCGGGCTGCTCGCGGTGGTGATCGCGCTCAACCTCTCGCTGGTGGGGATGACGGTGCTGCTGACCTATTGGCAGCGCGCTTTCTACAACACGCTCGAGACCAAGGACCGGCAGGGGTTTTTCGACCTGCTGTTCACCTGGCAGTCGAATGACGAAGGGTTCCTGCCCGGCTTCGTCATCCTTGCGGTGCTGTATATTCTGATCGCGGTCTATCAGCTGTATCTGAAGCAGGCACTGCAGATCCGCTGGCGGCGCTGGATCACCGAGAAGCTGATGACATCCTGGCTCGCGACCGGGGCGCATTACCGCATCGCGCTGACCGACCCCGCGACCGACAATCCCGACCAGCGCATCGCCGAGGATGCGAAGCTGTTCGTCGATGACACGCTCACGCTCGGTCTGGGGTTGATGAGCGCGCTGGTCACGCTGGGCAGTTTTATTCTCGTGCTGTGGTCGCTCTCGGGACCGGTTGAGGTTTTGGGTGTCTCCATCCCCGGCTACATGGTGTGGGTGGCGCTGATCTATTCGGTGATCGGCACCGCGCTTGCGCATTGGATCGGGCGGCCGCTGATCGCGCTGAACTTCTTCCAGCAGCGGGTGGAGGCGGATTTTCGCTTCGCGCTCGCGCGGCTGCGGGAGAACAGCGAAGGCGTGGCCCTCTATCGCGGCGAGGCGGATGAGCATCGCGGGCTGTCGGCGCGGTTCCGCGCGCTCACCGAGAATTGGTGGGCGATCATGACCGCCACCAAGCGGCTGACCTTCTTCACCGCCGGCTTCAACCAGGTGGCCAGCATCTTCCCCATCGTGGTCGCAGCGCCTGCGTATTTCGCCGGGCGGATTCCGCTGGGTGGGCTGATCCAGACATCTTCCGCCTTCGGGCAAGTGCAGGGGTCACTGTCCTGGATCGTGGAGAATTATGCGCGGCTGACGGAGTGGCGCGCGACGACCGATCGCCTCACCGGCTTCCGCCATGCGCTGGACGCGGCCGCGCGCAGCGAGGGCGGCGTGCGACGGGCGGAAGGCGGCTTCGCGCTGGCCGATGCGCGCATCGCGCTGCCCGATGGGCGGGTGCTGGCGGAGGGCGCCGCATTAACGCTGGCACCGGGTGAGGCGGTGATGCTGCAAGGCGCCTCGGGGACCGGCAAATCCACCATCTTCCGCGCCATCGCCGGCATCTGGCCGTTTGCGCAGGGGCGGCTGAGCGTGCCCGATGGCGCGCGGATGCTGTTCCTGCCGCAGCGGCCCTATTTGCCGCAGGGGACGCTGCGCCGCGCGGTGGCCTACCCCGAGGATGCGGCCCGGTTCAGCGAGGCCGAGATCACCGCCGCGCTGTCGGATGCGGGGCTGGCGTCGCTGGCCGCGCAGCTCGACATCGATGGTTCCTGGGGGCGCAGCCTGTCGGGTGGGGAGCAGCAGCGGCTTGCCATCGCGCGGGCATTGCTGGTCAAGCCGGATTACCTGTTCCTCGATGAGGCGACGGCGAGCCTGGATCAGGAAAGCGAGGCTGCCCTGTATGCGCTGCTGCGGGAGCGGCTGCCGGGGACGGCGATCCTGTCCATCGCGCATCGGGAGAGTGTGGCGCGCTTTCATGACCGGCGGGTGGTGCTGGCGGGCGGGGTGCTGGTGCCGGCCTGAAAAGCCGAAAACAAGGAAATCTTACCCGCTGCTATTTTGCGTCCAAGCCATTGCAAGGATTGGCTTTCGGGTAAGGAATTC
>JBKJNV010000671.1:0-7415 GCA_046593435.1 Roseomonas sp. | reverse complement strand
ACCGCGCCTTCCTGCATGCGTGCGCCGCCTGATGCGGTGAACACGATCAGCGGCGCATCCTGCAGCACGGCAAGCCGCGCGGCGGTGACGATGCCCTCGCCCACGCCCGCCCCCATGGACCCACCCATGAAGGCGAATTCGAAAGCGGCGATGACGGCGCGATGGCCCTCGATGCTGCCATGCGCGACCGCGATCGCGTCATCCATGGCGGATTTCGCCTGCGCCTCGCGCAGTCGCTCGGCATAGCGGCGCTGGTCGCGGAAGCGCAGCGGATCAGTGGGGACACGCGGCAGCTCGATGCGGCTGTAGCCGGCGTCGAAGGTGCATTCCAGCCGCCGCGCCGCGCTGATGCGCATGTGGTGGCCGCAATGCGTGCAGACGTGCAGCGCGCGCTCAAGGTCGCGATGGAAGATCATCTGCTCGCAGGCGGAGCATTTGTGCCAGAGATTCTCCGGCACCTCGCGCGGGGCGCCGAACAGCGTCTTGATCTTGGGCAGCGCCCATTCGCTGATCCAGTTCACCGGCGGACCTCCTCGGCGAGCGCGCGCACGGCGTCGAGCACCTTGCGCACCGTGTCGGGCTTTGCGCGGCCTTCGCCATCCAGACTGCCCGCCAGCACCTCGACCAGGGCGGTGCCGACGACGGCGCCATCGGCGATGCGTGCGGCTTCGGCCGCCTGGGCCGGCGTGCGGATGCCAAAGCCGATCGCGATGGGCAGATCCGTATGCGCGCGGATGCGTGGGATCTCGGCGGCGAGCGCCTCACCGGACGCACTTTTCGTCCCCGTGATGCCCAGGATCGCGACGTAGTAGACGAACCCCGATGTCGCACCCAGCACCCGAGGCAGCCGGGCATCATCCGTGGTGGGGGCCACCAGACGGATCAGGTCCAGGCCGTGGGCGTGCGCATCGGGCTCGACCTCGTCGGCTTCCTCGGGCGGCAGGTCCACGATGATGAGACCATCGACGCCCGACGACGCCGCGTCCACGCAGAACCGCGCGACGCCGTAGGTCAGGATGGGATTGTAGTAGCCCATCAGCACCACCGGCGTGGTCGCATCCTCGGCGCGGAAATCGCGCACCATCGCGAGCACGCGCGACAGCGTCGCGCCCGCCTTCAGCGCGCGTTGCGCGGCGAGCTGGATCGACGGGCCATCGGCCATGGGGTCGGTGAACGGCACGCCAACTTCGATGATGTCGGCCCCCGCACCCGGCAGCCCGCGCATCAATGCGAGCGAGGTCGCGGGATCGGGGTCATAGGCCTGGAGGTAGGTGACCAGTGCCCCACGCTTGCCCTTGAGGCTCTCAAAGCGCGTAGCGATCCGGCTCACAGACGCTCTCCGAGCAGTCGCGCCACGGTGAAGATGTCCTTGTCGCCGCGGCCGCACATGTTCATCACGATGATCTTGTCCGCATCCATGTCGGCCGCAAGGCGCAGCGTCGCGGACAGGGCATGGGCGGGTTCCAGCGCGGGGATGATGCCCTCAAGCCGCGAGCATAGCTGGAAGGCATCCAGCGCCTCATCATCGGTCGCACTCACGTATTGCACGCGGCCGATCTCATGCAGCCAGGAATGCTCGGGCCCGACACCGGGATAGTCGAGGCCGGCGCTGATCGAATGGGCCTCCTGCACTTGGCCGTCATCATCCTGCAGCAGGTACATGCGGTTGCCGTGCAGCACGCCGGGCCGGCCCTTCGCGAGCGAGGCCGCATGCTGCTCGGTCTCGATGCCGTGGCCAGCCGCCTCGACGCCGAACATCTGCACCGAGGGGTCGTCGAGGAAGGGGTGGAACAGCCCCATCGCGTTGGACCCCCCCCCGATCGCCGCGATCAGCGCGTCCGGCAGGCGGCCCTCGGCGGCCTGCATCTGCACCCGCGTCTCGTCGCCAATCACGCTCTGAAAATCGCGGACCATCATCGGGTAGGGATGCGGGCCAGCCACGGTGCCGATGCAGTAGTAGGTGTCCGTCACATTCGCGACCCAGTAGCGCAGCGCCTCGTTCATCGCGTCCTTGAGCGTGCCGGCGCCGGCCGTCACGGGGCGCACCTCCGCACCGAGCAGCTTCATGCGGAACACGTTGGGCTGCTGCCGTTCCACATCGGTCGCGCCCATGAACACGGTGCAGGGCAGGTCGAACAGCGCGCAGGCCGTGGCGGTGGCGACACCATGCTGGCCGGCGCCGGTCTCGGCGATGATGCGGGTCTTGCCCATCTTCTTGGCCAGCAGGATCTGGCCGAGCACGGCGTTGATCTTGTGCGCCCCGGTGTGGTTCAGCTCGTCGCGCTTGAAGTAGATTTTTGCACCTTTGCCCGGTGCCGCGGTCTTGCGGACATGCGCGGTCACGCGTTCGGCGAACCAGAGCGGGCTCGGGCGGCCGACGTAATCCTTGAGCAGCCGGCGCCATTCATTCTGGAAGGCCTGGTCGGTGCGGGACGCCATATAGGCGCGCTCGACCTCCAGGATCAGCGGCATCAGGGTCTCGGCGACGAAGCGGCCACCGAACTGGCCAAAGCGGCCGCGGGAATCGGGGCCCTGGCGGAATGAATTAGCGAGCGGCTTGTTCACGGGGTTTTCCTTCGCAGGAGCGTCACATAGCCTCGCCCGGGTGGTTTCGCTACCCGGCGCGGGCCGCGCGAATGAATTCGGCAATCAGTCCAGGGTCCTTCACGCCGCGTGTGCGCTCGACACCCGAGGATACATCGACGCCCGGCGCGCCTGAGGCGCGTATGGCCTCAGCGACATTCCCGGGGGTCAGCCCGCCGGCCAGCAACCAGGGTTTGGACACCGCCCGCCCAGCCATCAGGCGCCATTCGAAGGGGGCGGCATTGCCGCCGGGCAGCGCCGCGCCGGGCGGGGGCTTGGCGTCGATCAGGAAGCGATCCACCACGGGTGCGAAATCGGGCAGCACATCAAGGTCGCTGGCCTCCGCGATGCCGATGGCCTTCATGATCGGCACGCCGAAGCGTGCGCGCAGCGCGGCACAACGGGCGGCGTCCTCGCTGCCGTGCAGCTGGATCAGGTCCAGCGGGCAGGCGTCCAGGACCGCCGCGATGGCCGCGTCCGTCGGGTCAACGAACAGCCCCACCCGGCCGGGTCCGCCCGCGTGGCGCGCCGAGAGCACCCCCGCCTCGGCGGGGGTGACCGCCCGCGGCGAGGCGGGGAAGAACACCAAGCCGATCAGGTCGGCACCATGGGCCACTGCCGCGTCGAAGCCGGCGGCATCCTTGATCCCGCAAATTTTGACGATCATCCGAGGCTCGCCGCGATGGCGCGCGCCGCCGCCGCCGGATCAGCCGCGCCGGTGATCGGGCGGCCTACGACAATCCAGTCCGCACCCGCGGCCACAGCCTCGGCCGGCGTGGCCGTGCGCGCCTGGTCGCCGGGATCGCTGCCCGTAGGCCGCACGCCGGGCACGACCAGGAAAGGTGCCTCGCCCAGCGCGTCGCGCAGCATCGCGACCTCGCGCGGCGAACAGACCAGCCCATCGGCGCCGGCCGCCATCGCCATGCGGGCGAGGCGGAGGACCTGCACCGCGGCATCATCGGCGACGCCGGTCTGGCGCAGCGCCGCGTCATCCATGCTGGTAAGCACGGTGACCGCGAGCAGCATCGGGCGTGCGGCACCGGCGCGCTCCGCCGCCTCCCGTGCTGCCGCGATCATCGCGGCCCCGCCGGAGGCGTGCAGGGTGAGCATGGCGGGTGCCAGCGGCAGCAGGCTGCGCACCGCGCCGGCGACCGTGTTGGGGATGTCGTGCAGCTTGAGGTCAAGGAAGACCGGCGCCGGGCGGGCGACCGCCCCAGGCCCCATGGCGCAGAACAGCTCCAGCCCGATCTTGAGGAGCCCGCAGCACGGCGCGAGCGCAGCGCTCAGCGCCTCCGCGCGGCCGGCATCCCCGGTGTCGATGGCCGCAATGATCCGTGCGGCGGCCTGCCGCGGCCGCGCGATCACGCCGTCTTTCTCAGCACGCGCGTGGTCAAGCGACGGAGCGGAGCGCGCGCGAGGCCCCGTTTTCGCCCGGCGGCCGCAGCGCCTCCAGCTCGGCGCGCAGACGGGTGATCTCCGCCTCCTGCACCTGCACCTGGCCGCGCAGGTCCCGCGCACGGGCGCGCGCCGGCAGCGAGCTCATCCAGGCAATGATGGCGCCAAGGAGGAAGAACACGCCTGCGATGATTAGCACCGCGAGCGAAAGTGGCGCCTGCCAGGAGAGGTCGAAGGGCCACAGGCGCAGCCCCACTGGCGCGCTGTTGCTCAGCGCGAACAGCACGACCACCAGCACGAAGGGCCCGATCAGCAACCAACGCAGCATGGGCGTCTCTCCTTCAGGCGGGCACCGCGGCGCGGCGCGGAGCGGCCGGGCGGCGCTTGGTTCCCTCATTCACCCGTTCGCGCAGTTCCTTGCCGGGCTTGAAGTAGGGAACCGCCTTCGCCGAGACCTCAACGGCTTCCCCGGTGCGCGGGTTGCGCCCCAGGCGCGGGTCGCGCCGCTTGGTGGAAAACGCGCCAAAGCCTCGCAGTTCAACACGTTGGCCGCGGGCGAGTGCCGCCGTCACCTCCTCGAAGATGGTGGCGACGATCAGGTCGATATCCTGCTGCCGAAGATGCGGGTTTTCCGCCGCAAGTTGCGCGATCAGCTCGGATTTGGTCATTCGCCGGCCCTTTCCCTCACGGCAGACGAAGACACCGGACCAAGATCCGAATCTCCGCAGATACCGCTCACTTTCTCCCGCCGAAACCGTGCCGGAGGGGTCTCCATTCACAGCCACTCAAGGGAAAGGCTGCCAGACGGCGCGCGGCCCGTCAACGCCAAGCCATTCAGAAAAAAGGCTTTTTATGACAAAGCCGATGGAGCTCTGGAACCATCTTTCGGTCCGGCTGCGGATCTCGATCGTGCGTATCGGCAGGCTGTCGGGGACCTCGCGCTCGGCCATCAGCCAGGCGCGTGCCTCGCGCTCGCCACCGATGGCATCCACCAGGCCCAGTGTTACGGCTTCGCGTCCGGTCACCACGCGGCCATCGGCCAGCGCGCGCACGCGGTCCTCATCCATCCGCCGCCCGGTCGCGACCATGCGGATGAACTGGGCATGCAACTCGCCCACCAGCCGGTCCAGAGAGGCGCGTCCTTCCGGCGTCAGCGCACGGAACGGGCTCGGCTGGTCCTTCAGCGGACCCGAGGCGATCACCTCCGGCCGCACGCCCAGACGGTCCATCAGTTCCACGACGTTGAAGCTCTGCAGGATGACGCCGATGGACCCCGTGATCGTCGCCTCGCGCGCCAGCACGCGATGCGCCGGCATGGCGATCATGTAGCCCGCCGAGGCCGCGAGCCCGCCCATGGTGGCGATCACGGGCTTGGTTTCGGCGAAGCGCGCGATGGCGCCGTGCAGCGCCTCGCCGCCCGACATGGACCCGCCGGGGCTGTTGATCTCGAGGATCAGGGCGCGGACATTGGTGTTGCGGCCGGCGCCCTCGATCGCCTCGATCAGGCGGCGATCCTCCCCGATGGCCCCCGCGATGGTCAGCCGCGCGACATGCTCCCCGCCGCGCACCTCCGACACCAAGCCGCGCCCGGGCAGCGTCGCGAGCGCAATGGCGCCGAGCACCGCCACGACGGCAAGGGCACGCCAGAAGGACAAGCGACGCTTGATGCGCCGGCGGTCGGTCAACAGGTCGGCATCGAGGGACAAGGGGGGCATCCGCTTTGTGCCTGCCTTGAATGGCGCGGGCGCCACGACACGGCAAGGGGCGCATGTCTTTGACATGGGTCTGGAGGCAGGCGGCCGGATTGGTGATAACCTGCCCTCAGCACGAGGAGAGCAGCCATGGGCGGACATATTCTGGGTGAGCGCGAGAAAGCGCTCGAGGACGCGTTCTTCGCGCGCCACAATCAGGCACTGGTGCAGAAGCTGCGCGATGCGGACCAGGCCAAGACGCGCCGCGCGGCCATCGCCGCCGCCTCCGGGATCACGGATGAGGCGCTGCTGGACAAGCTGGCTGAGATGAAGATCGGCCCCGAGATGCTGGCGGCCATTGCCTATGTGCCGCTGGTGCTGATCGCCTGGGCCGATGGCAGCCTGGACGCCAAGGAGCGCGAGGCTGTGCTCGCCGGCGCGCGGGAAGGTGGGCTCGATACACGCCCCGAAGCGCAGGGGCTGCTGGATGCCTGGCTCGCCGCACCGCCGCCGCCATCGCTGGCGGAGGCCTGGCGCGGCTATGTGCAGGCGATCACGGCCACCATGGCGCCGGCCGACCGCGACAGCCTCGGGCGCGAAATCCTGGGTCGGGCGCGGCGCGTGGCGGATGCCACCGGCGGCTTCCTGGGCCTGTCGAGCCGGATCTCCGCAGCTGAGGAAGCGGTGCTCGCGAACCTCGCCACCGCGTTCGGAGGCAAGTCATGATCGTCGATCTGCGCATCTACACCTGCATCCCCAACCGCATGGGCGAGTTCGTGGCGCTGTATGAGGCCGAGGCCTGGCCGATCCAGAAGAAGTATCTGGGCAATTGCCTGGGCTGGTACACCACGGTGGAAGGCGCGCTGAATTCCGTAGTCCATATGTGGGGCTATGCCGACCAGGGCGACCGCGAGAAGCGCCGTTCGGCCATGGCGGCTTCGCCCGAATGGCAGGCCTACCTCGCGAAGGCGGCGCAGCTGGGTGCGATCCAGCACATGGAAAACCGTATCCTCAAGCCCACCGGCTTCTACGAGGCGTTTAAGCGGTCATAGTTTTTTGTGCCCTCAAGCGCCGGGCGCGCGCGCCGCGCGCTTGGCTCGCCGGACTGCCGGCGTTCGCGCATTCGCGCTCGCGGAGCGCGCGTGGCGCGCACTCCGATAGGGGGCGCTTACCTTCGGCGTGCACTCCGATAGGGGGCGCTCACCTTCGGCCCGCACTCCCATAGGGGGCGCCTACCTTCGGCGCGCACTCCGATAGAGGGCGCTCACCTTCGGCCCGCACCGCGGGTCGCGAGCCCGAATGGGCGAACGCCGCTAATGCGGCGAGCCAAGCGCGCGGAGCGCGCGCCCGGCGCTTGAGGGCACAAAAAAATACTACCATCGGTCATTCTTCATGACCGTTGATAGTATCAATCTTGCGCGGATCCACACCGCGAGCAGCGCCACAAGCGCAGCGGCCAGGACGAAGCCGGCCGCATAGCCCGCCCAGCCGATCACCGCGCCGAACAGCAGCGACCCCAGGCTCTGGCCGAAGAACAGCGCCATCGCGAAGGCCGAGACGGCGGTGGCGCGCGCTTCGGGCAGCGCCTCGGTCGCGCGCGCCTGCAGCACGCCATGGAACATGAAGAAGGCGAGGCCCGCCACCACCTGGCAAGCCACCACCACCGCCCAGTGCCAGGCCACCGCGAAGCCCAGCAGCATCGCCGCCAGCAGCAGCCCGCCCGCCAGCACCAGCCCCCGCTCGCCC
>JBKJNV010000470.1:0-4861 GCA_046593435.1 Roseomonas sp. | reverse complement strand
CAGCTTGCGCGCTTCGGGCTGGATGCGGACCGCGCGACGAACCGCGTCGGCGCCTGCTCGGGCGGGGAGAAGGGGCGGCTGCTGCTGGCGTTGGCCACGCGCGATGCGCCGCATTTTCTCATCCTCGATGAGCCGACCAACCACCTCGACATCGATGCGCGCGAGGCATTGGTAAAAGCGCTGTCGGATTATTCCGGCGCGGTGCTGCTCATCACCCACGACCCGCATCTGGTGGAACTGATCGCCGAACGCCTGTGGCTGGTGGCCGACGGCACCGTGGTGCCCTTCGAGGGCGATTTGGATGACTACCGCGTGCTGCTGGCGCAGCGGGCCCGCGGCGGGCGGGAGGAAGGGGCGGCGCCGGCTGGCCAGAAAAAGCGTGTGGCCGAGGACCGTGCCGCGCAGGCCGTGCTGAAAGGTCGCATCAAGGAAGTGGAGGCCGCGATGGCGAAATACGCCAAGGAGCTGGCGCTGTTGGAAGCCAAGCTCGGCGATGCGGCCACCTATGCGCGCTTCAAGCCCAAGGACATCACCTGGGCGAATACCCGCCGTGCCGCGATCGCGCACCAGACGCAGATGCTGGAGGCGGAGTGGCTGGACCTGTCGGAGAAGCTGGAGAACGCGGCGGCCGCTTGAAAGCCGCGGCGCTCAGACCAGGCGTTCCGGCTGCGGTTGGCCGCGGTGCGGACTCGCCTGGTCGGTCCCCGCTTGCGCCATGTCGTCCACCGGCAGGGTTCGCCGCATGAAGGTGGGCCACAGGGCGCGCGCGGTCGCCGGCTCCGGTGCGAGCGGTTTTTCGGGCGGCGGCTGTGGTTCGGTCATGGAACATGCTCCGATTTCGGGGTATCAAAGCCGCGCTTTGTCGAAAATACAATCAAAAGTTGTGTTTTCTCGCGAAGCCGTGATGGCTGGAATACTTCCCTTGAAAGGGCTCGGCGCGATGACAACCCGTAGGCTGGTTCTGGCGACCGCGTTGGCAATGCCGGCGATTCGCGCCGTGGCGCAGGAAACCCGGCCCATCCGCATCATTGTTCCGGCGCCGCCGGGCGGGCCGACCGACCTGCTGGCCCGTGCCATCGCGGACCGGATACAGCCTGCGCTTGGCCAACCTGTGGTTGTGGAGAACCGGGCGGGCGCCGGGGGCGTGGTGGGCTCTGAGGCCGTGGCCCGCGCCCCCGCGGATGGGCTGACCTTCGTGCTCGGCCACAACCAGACCCATGCCAGCAACCAGGCCATGATGGCGCGGCTGCCCTACCATGTGATCGACAGCTTCGCGCCCGTGGCACGCCTCGCGACGGTGCATCATGCCCTGGTCGTGCCGGCGAACCACCGTGCGCGGGACGTGGCGGGGCTGATCTCGGCGGGGGGGCGGCTGTCCTACGCTTCCTCCTCCGCGGGCTCGGCGAGCCACGTCATCGCGGAAAGCTTCGTGCGCCGCGCCGGGCTTGATGCCGTGCACGTGCCCTATCGCGGCGCTGCGCCCGCGGCGACGGACACCGTTGCTGGCGTGGTGGATTTCTATGTTGCCACCTGGCCGCCCGTCGCACCCCTGGTGCGCGAAGGGCGGCTGCGCGCCCTGCACATCGGCGCGCCAGCACGCCTGGCGGATTTCCCCTCCGTCCCCACCGCGGCCGAAGCCGGCGTGCCGTACATGGCCGTCGACGCATGGTTCGGGCTTTTCGCGCCGCAGGGCACGCCGGCCGCGGCCATCACCCGCTTTGCCAGCGCCGCTCTGGCGGCCCTGCAAGACCCCAACACCGCCCAACGCCTGCAGACTGGCGGCTTCACCCTGGCGGCCTTGGGACCTGCGGAATTCGGAGCCTTCCAACGGGCGGAACTGGTGCGCTGGACAGAGATGGTCGCCCTGACCGGGGTGCGTATCGAGGAGTGAAGGCCGGGGCGGAGACGCGATCCGGGCTGGCGCTGGCCTAAAGCGTGATCGCCGAAGGCTGGAACGGCCGGAGGCGTGAATCACGCGACCAGACAAGATGCTGGACCATGATCGGCGCTTCTGTCAGCGCAGATCATGGTCTAGGCCAGGATCGCGCAGGTCAGTTCGTGCTTGTTGTGGGTGCTGTGGAACAGCTGCGCATGCGGGAGTGCGGCGAATGCGGCTGCGATGGCGTGGTCCGTCGCGCCCTGGAACTTGATCGAGCAGAGGATCTTCGTCGTCGGGTGCGCCGCGCGCCAGCGATTGACCAGCGTGAGCAGGCGCTCGGGGTAGCAGATGATGTCGCTGAACAGCCAATCGGGCCGGGGCTCGGCGCTGGGGTCGAGGCCGAAGGCGCTTTCCTGGCGCCAGGTCACGTTGGGCATGGCGGCGACATTTTCGGCCAGCGGCGCCTTGTCCACGGCGGTTACCTGGGCGCCGAGGCGGGCGATGGCCCAGGTCCAGCCACCCGGTGCGGCGCCGAGGTCGAGGCAGGTCTCACCGGGCTGCGGGTGCTGGCCGATCCGCGTCAGGCCCTCCCACAGTTTGAGGTAGGCGCGGGAGGGTGGGCCCTCGCGGTCCTCGATGAAGATGGGGGCGCTCGCCGGGTAGGGGCTGGTCTTGGTGGGCGAGTACAGGATCCGGTCCGGCGCCAGCAGCGTCCAGGCACCGAGATGCGCGGTGGGGGCCGGTTCGGGGAAGGCGGTCGGGCGCTGCTTCAGCGGCGGCAGGCGCTCGGCGAGCAGGGCGGAGCGGCGGTGGTGCAGGGCGGGCAGATGCGCCCAGTTGCGCTGGATGCCGCGCAGGATATCGGCACCCTCCTTGATGGAGGCGAAGGGAGCTTGCTGGGGCGCGGTCCAGATGTCGATTGCCCAGGCGGCGGGCGCGGGCGGTTCGGGCGAGAGCGCGAGCGGGCCGCACCAGGCGGAGATGCTGCGGCCCGAGAGAGCCAGTTCCTCGGCCAGTTCCGGGTGGAAGCCTTCGGCGGCGCGGTAGGCGGCGGCGATCACGCGCGCTTCACAGCCGCGAGGAACAGCGCGGCCCAGCCGATCATCAGCGTGATGCCGCCGATGGGTGCCACGGGGCCAAGACGGATGCCGGCGAGGTTGGCCGAATAGACGGCGCCGCAGAACATGAGCATGCCCAGGGCGAAGGCCGCGCCGGCGATGTGCGGCAGGATGCCGCCGTGCTGCGTGGCATAGAGGCCGGTCGCGACGAGCGCGAGCGCATGCCAGCCCTGGAGCGAGATGGCGCTGCGCACGGCGTCCAGCGGGGTGTCGTGCAGCATTTGCGGCAGGCCGTGGGCAGACCAGGCGGAGAGGGCGACGGCGCCAAGGCCGGCAAGCGCGCCGAGCGCGATCCAGAGACGGTTCATGGGCGGTCTATATCACCGGCGCGCGGATTTGACCGCTGAGCACTGCGCGCGCGGAGGCGACTTTGCTCGGACCTCCCGGAGTGGCGGACGCAACAGCTAAACAGTAAAGAAAATAGAAATAATTCCGCCGACGGCCGCTATAGATAAAAGAATGGCGATAGACGATGGAGATTTGTTTGCGCCAGCGGCCTTCATCATTGGCACACTTAATATAGCGCCAAACACAGCTCCGAATAATAATATGTTCCATGGAATACTGAAGGAAGCCCATACACAAAAAATAATCACTAACATCGATGTTGCACATATTACAATGGTAAAAGCCATCAGATTTGTTGGTACATCAGCCAGATCGCCCTTCATGATCCTGACTCCAATAGTCGCTGCGGTAATACTGGCTGCGACAATGAAAATCAGGGTCGTCGTTGTGAGCATGGAGCAGATGTCCGATCTAATTCTCTCGAGCAAACTGCCCAAAATGTTGCGATCTATGGACCGTCTCAATCGGCAATACAGTGGTTTACTAATACGCCATCCAGCCGCCATCAACCATCAGGTTGTGCCCAGTGACGAAGCTGGCCTCGCTGGCCAGGAACAGCACCGCGCTGGCCACGTCCTCCGGCCGCCCCAGCCGCGGCATCGGGGTGCGGGAGTGCGAGTATTCCAGCGCATCCGGGTTCGGCCGCCCGGTCAGGATGCGCCCGGGTGCCACCGCGTTGCACAGGATGTGCTGCTTTGCGTAGTCCACCGCGACCTGCTTGGTGATGTAGGCCGCCGCCGCCTTGCCCGTGCCATAGGCGAGCTTGCCGGGTGCCGCGACCATGCCGTGTTGGGAGGAGATGTTGACGATGCGCCCGCGCGCGTCGCCCTGGACCGGCTGGGTCAGGAATTGCTGGATGGCACGCTTGCAGCCGAAGAACACGCCCTTCGCGTTGACCGCCATCACCCGGTCCCAGTCTTCCTCGCTGGTCTCCAGCAGCGGGGTGCCGGCGCCGCGGATGGCGGCGTTGTTCACCATGATGTCGAGCGTGCCCCATTCGGCCACGGCGCGGGTGACCAGCGCATCCACATCCGCCCAGACCGAGACGTCGCAGCGCTGGAACAGGGCAGTGCCGCCGTCGGCCGCGATGACGGCGCAGGTCGGCTCGCCACCTTCGAGGACGGTTTCCGACACGTCGCCGATCAGCACGCGCGCGCCCTCGCGGGCAAACAGGCGCGCAATCGCGCGGCCAATGCCGGAGGATGCTCCGGTGACGATGGCAGTCCTACCCGAGAGCCGCATGGGCATACCTCATGTCTTGGGGTTGCGCCAGGTCCGCTTCCCGCCTAATCGCCCGGCGAAACCAGCAGTCAGGAAACCGGCATCATGGCCATCGAACGCACCTTCTCCATTCTCAAGCCGGATGCGACGCGCCGCAACCTCACGGGCAAGATCAATGCCGTCTTCGAGGAAAACGGCCTGAAGATCATCGGACAGAAGCGCATCTGGATGGGCCGGACCCAGGCCAAGGCCTTCTACGCGGTGCACGCGGCGCGGCCCTTCTACAATGACCTGG